>NZ_JBFSUL010000070.1:0-26935 GCF_041467395.1 Vibrio sp. 10N.247.310.98
CATATCACTTACTACCGTTTTTGTTTTTAGTTCCCGCTAATCCGCGATGAACCAATAAAAAGCCCCGAACAAATCGAGGCTTAGGATTACGTCATTGTTATCAAGAACGAATACTCAAAACGAGTCGCTCCTTAATCGGACTTATTGTGCGGGGTGAACCTGAGGGAAGCTCATGGTTGGGTGTTTTTCTACGATACTTTTGTAACCATACACATCTTCTATCATCGAAGGTTTCAGTGCATCCCAAGGCTTGCCATCACACACCAAATTGCCATCTTTCAATACCACCAATCGATCGGAATACTGCGCGGCTAAGTTGAGATCATGCAAAACCACGATAACCGCGGCATTGTGGTTATCGGCTAATTCTCTCGCAATCTTTAAGGTGTTGTGCTGGTGGGCAAGATCCAGTGCAGAGGTTGGTTCATCAAGCATCAAAATACATTGGTCACCAGAGTGGTGAAGCTGAGTTAACACTCGAGCCAAGTGCACTCGCTGCTTTTCACCGCCTGATAGCGAAGGATAAAGTCTTTCACTCAGGTGAGTCACATCAGCAACATCCATTTTTTGGCTAGCAATGCTGGTCAGCTTCTTGTTGGATTCTTGCAGAGGAATCCCACCAAGCTCGACAACTTCATGTGCCAAGAATGGGAAGGTCAATGTGCTGTGTTGAGGAAGCATAGCAAGGTGCTTCGCTAACTTTTGAGAAGGCCACTTGTCTTTACTGTGTCCAAAATACTGGATATCGCCGTTGCTTGATATCTCTTGGCACAAAGCTTTAAGCAGCGTGCTTTTACCTGCGCCATTTGGCCCAAGCAGTGTGGTTACCTTTCCCGCTTCAATCTCAATAGAAACGCCATCTAATATCACTTTACTGCCGAACTTCACTTCGATATCGGTCGCTTTTAAAGCTGAAGGAAACATTAAAGGATTCTCCCTTTCTGTTGAAATAGTAGATATAAGAAGAATGGGGCGCCGATAATCGCAGTGACAATACCAACAGGAAGTTCAGCCGGAGCAAGTACCACACGTGAGAACATGTCTGCGGCGGTTAGCAGCAGTGCGCCTAGTACCGCTGATAGTGGCAACAGAACTCGGTGGTCAGGGCCTGCCAACATGCGACCTAAATGTGGGATAACCAATCCAATAAAACCAATCATGCCAGACAGGCTAACTGTGATACCAACGCCCGCAGCCGTCAGTAGAATCAGCTTTCGTTTCAGCTTTTGAACTGGGATACCAAGGTGTTGCGCTTCTGACTCGCCCAGTAATAGAGCATTTAGAGACATCGCTTGGCGGTAGAAAACAACAAACAAGCCAACGAGCGTGACAGCTGCCAGCAAAATTCCTGACCACTTAGCGCCCGCCAATGAACCCATCGACCACAATGAAAGATCGCGCAGCATTTGGTCATCAGCAATGAAATTCAAGAAGCCAATACCAGCGCCGGATAGCGCACTGATCGCCACGCCCGCCAACAACATGATGGTGACAGAAGTACCGAATTTACCCGTGCCCAGCTTATACACCAATAGAGTGGTTAAAGCACCGCCAAGAAAAGCGAACACAGGAACCGCAGCAAAGTTCATGAAAGCAGGATATTGAAGTGATAGCTCAGAGAAAAGTACGATGGCCAGTGCTGCACCTAGCGCGGCACCAGCAGACACACCGATGATCCCAGGCTCAGCAAGCGGGTTTCGAAATAAGCCCTGCATAACAGCACCACATAACGCGAGAATCGCACCAATCAACATACACAAAATGGTTCTAGGTAAGCGAATCTCTTGAATCACCAAGTTGATGTGGGGGGCCAAGTCATTGTTTGGCTGGAGTAAGCTCGCTGCGCTGTCAGCCAAGCTAATGTTCATTGGCCCAACGGTGATTGAAAACAGTGCGACGAAGACTAGGGTAGCACCTAGGCCTAACATCGATGTTTTCAGCGGGACGGATCGTAACAACATAAAGGGCCTCAATGTCCGTCACTAACTTCAATATCCATCACCAACATTGCGAAAGTAGGCTGGTGACGGGCATTGAGCTAGCAACAGTAAGAATAGGGTGATCGAGTTATAGCGGATAGATAAGTGCGTTTAATCGCTTAGCTTCAGAAAGGCTTTCAAGGCCAAGCCCGCCAACCAAAGCACTGCCATTTACGGTTATGATTTGCTTGTTCATACCTGCAGGCGTTGCCGCTAACATAGGTAGCGATTTCAGGATGGCATCAGCACCGCCCATTTTTTGATAACTACGGCCGCTTACTAAAATGACATCAGGTTGCATCTCAACGAGTGATTCCATTGAAAGTGGCTTGTAAGACGTTAAGCTCTGAGCGGCAGGGTTGATACCGCCAGCTAACTCGATGATTGCGTTTGGTGATGTTTCACCGCCAGCAACGTTGGCAGGGCGACCTTCATGCAGCAACAGGAATAGAACTTTCTTCGCTTCGTTGCTTGGTACTTGGTTCGCTTTCAGTGCTGCGATCTTTTGATTCACATCGGTTTTCACTTGCTGCGAGTGGTCTTCGGTATGGGTGATCTTTGCGATTTGGTCGATACGCTTTAATAGCCCTTCCACGTTTGCTTCAGTGTTAACAATCTCTACATCGACGCCTGCCGATTTTAATTGAGAGATAGCGTTGTCTGGTCCCATTTCATCCGAGCCAATCAATGTGGTTGGCTCTAGGGCGAGTAGACCTTCAGCAGACAGGTTTCGGTGATAACCAATCTTTGGCAGGTTTTCTGCTTGAGGAAAGTGGCTGGTCACATCAATCGCGACTAGCTGCTCTTCAGCACCTAATGCCAAAACCAATTCAGTAACGGCACTACCGGCACTGATGATTCGAGGTTGTTCAGCGTCGTTGGCCATTGCGGGTGCTCTAAGTGCCAGGCTCATAGCGGCAACTGAAAGGAGATGTGTCTTGGTCTTTAATTTATTGAGCACGTTTAAGTTGTTCATAATAAGTTCTTTATATTTTCTTTTTGTATCGCGAAGATACTCAGTGAGCAGTCCGTTCGCATTGTGAGTTCGAATCGATAGAGAGGCTTAGTTCTGTCTATTTGGTCTTAGCTATCAGGAGCCAAATTTTATAAACGCTAGGCCTCATAAAAATTGAGTGTTGTTCTAGCCATCGTCCGTGAGCAGTTGAGTCGCTGGTATTCCGTTCTCTTGAAGGAATGAAAGCAACTTCACTAGGTTTTCAACATTGGCGGCTTTATCCGCGCCAATGATGATCGGTTTTTTATCCGTTGAGCCTGTCTCTTCTAACAAGGCAATCTTGAAGTTTTCCCAGTTGATATACTCTTGGCCGTTAATCGCCCAGTAGGGGGCATGGTCTAGGATGTTGACGCTAATCGAGTCTTTGTGGACTTCAGAAACGTTTTTAACATCCGAGCTTGGTAGCTCAACTTCCAGTGACTCCAGCTTTACTGATGCCGTAAGCAATAGAAAAACCATCACGATAAAAATGATGTCGAGCAGCGGTGTTAAGTCTGGCGCTAGGCTCTGTGTGTGAGATGAGTGGGGCGTTTTAATCATGCTTGACTCACATCACCGATAGAGGTTTTGTTGATAGGCTTACCTTGAGTATCATCAGACTGATTGGTTTGAATCGACATGCCTTCTAGCCACACATTCACATAGTTCAATGTATGCTCCAATTGAGCCAGCACTCGATCGGCCCATAGCCCTAGTAGCTGAGCACCAGAAATAGCAGGAAGCGCAATCATCAAACCTGCTGCTGTGGTTCGCATTGCTAATCCAAGACCGTCTGCCAAATCATTAGGCGTGATGCTGCCTGTTGTCGCGGCAACGCCTTTAAACATCTCAATAAGACCAAGTACCGTACCAAGCAAGCCGATGAGTGGGCTGATCACGCCGATCAAACCAAGCAGTCTTAAACCTGCATGAAGCTGGTGGCGTTTTTCTTGTAGCCAGATCCCAGCGGCATCTTCACGTAACCCTTTTGAAAATGAGTGGTGAGCGAGCAGCATAGAGACACCTTTGTAGAGCAAAGGTCTTTTGCCTGAAATTGAATGAGCAAGTGCTTCGATTTCTTGGCTGTTAGTCGGTGAAATTTGGTTTAGCTCGCGGCGGATAGCACGCTTGCCAACACCAATGCTGAGCATGACTTGGAAGATTCGCTCAGCGATGATCATTGCCGTGAGTGCTGAACAGATGAGAAGCGGCCAAGTCATTAAGCCAAGTTGATCTTGTAAGTAACTGATTTGTTGCATGATTAATCCAACCTAAAACGAACAGGTATTTGTACACGGTGAGCGATTGCTCGGCCGTTGACAGTGTGAGGTGAGAACTTCCATTGTTTAATGGCTTCTAATGCGGCGTTGTCGAGCATCAGTGCGCCTGATGAATTTACTAATGCTTGTTTAACTTGTTTACCTTCAGCGTCTAGCCAGATCTCGTAAGTTGCTACACCCTCGATACCACGACGTCGTGCTTGGCGAGGGTAATTCGGCGGTGTAGGGCGAGAAGAAAATGATGGCTTCGTGATTAATACGGGCTCTTTGTTTGATATGCCCTGGTTTACTTCCTGAGGCTGGTTGGCAGACTCGTCCATATTTTTATCGACTTTCTTGTCGGCTAACTTTTCTGGTTGTGGCGTAGGTTTTGACTTTGCTTTTGGCTCAGGGCGCTCTTTCTTAACGACTTTCTTTTCAGCTACTGGCTTTTTTTGAACCGGCTTCTTTTCAACAATCTTCTTTTCGACTTTCTTTGGCCGAGGCTTGTTGGTGATAGCCTTTTTCTTCGGTGTTGGTTTAGCCTGTTTTGGCTCAACAGCTTTTGGCTCTGCCTTTGAAACAGGTTCTTTGATTGGTTCTGGTTCAACCGGTTCGGTGACGGTTTTTTGTTGAGCTTGAGAAGGCATGCTCTTTGGAGTGAAGTTGATCGATACCGTGTTCGATTGGCTACCTGCAGGCATCGCAAATACTTTGGATTCTTGAGCGACCAACAATAGTGCCGCATGAATCACTAACGATGCACCGCCTGCAACAACATACCTAGGAACGTTCACAATCAATCCTTTACCAAATCAAAATTCTGTATCGGATTATTGCTTAGAATCTAAATAAGATCAATTATCAATTGCATTATCATTTACGTGTATTTATGATTCTCTCAGTTTTTAGCGAATAGTCTTCCAGACTTTGCTATGTAAGTGTTTAGAGAGATTATATGAGTCTTAATATTTATAAATTTGACGAATCAATCTTGGGCATTTCTAGCCCTGATCCGCTTCGTTTTGCGTTTGCGAAAAAGCATTCTGCACACGCCGGAGGAAGTTCAATTCCGGTCGACCCCAGTAAGAAGTTAGAACTCTTTGACGAACTGATGCTGAGTGAAGGGAAAAAACAGGATACGCGTTGCTTGTATATCCACATTCCTTTCTGTCGTGTGCGTTGTACGTTCTGCAATTTCTTCCAAAATGCCGCAAGCCGTAAATTAGTGGATGAGTATTTCGATGCACTGATGGTCGAGCTAAAGCAGAAAGCCAAAACACCTTGGGCTCAGTCTGGACTATTTCACGCCGTCTATATTGGTGGCGGAACTCCCACCGATTTGTCGTCTCAACAAGTTGAGCAGCTGGGTAAAGCGATTCGTCAATATTTCCCACTAGCAAACGATGTTGAGATGACATTGGAAGGGCGCATCAATCGATTTGGTGACGAGATGTTTGATCGTGCGCTTGAAGGTGGCTTCAATCGTTTCTCGTTCGGTATTCAAAGTTTCAATACTCAGGTTCGACGTAGTGCTAAGCGCCTAGATGACCGAGAGGTTGTGCTAGAACGTATCAGTTCACTAAGCCGCACCGAGCAAGCGCCAATCGTTCTTGATCTGTTATACGGATTACCACACCAATCTATGGAAGTGTTCCAACAAGATTTAGAAGACTACATGTCTACTGGCGCACACGGTATTGACCTCTACCAACTGATCGTTGCGGGCAATGCACCTATGCTTAATCTTGTTGAGAAAGGAAAAATCCCACCGCCGGCCAATACGCCTGATAAGGCGAGCATGTACTTGGCGGGTGTTGAATTCATGGCCAAGCACAAGGTCAAGCAACTGAGTGTGAATCACTGGACTCGCGATAACCGCGAACGCAGCATTTACAACAGCTTAGCGAAAACCTATGCCGAAGTGCTTCCCATTGGTTGTGGTGCTGGAGGCAACATTGGCGGTCATGGTGTGATGCAACATCGAACTTTAGACAGCTACATGGAGTCTATTAAGCAAGGTCAGTTACCGATTGCCATGATGACGAAGCAAAGCTCACTAGAGCCGACCTTCTCGACATTAAAGGCAGGTTTCGATTCTGGTGTTGTTAGAAGAAGTACGCTACCGAGATTTATGGGGCAAGATACGTTCGACTACCTCAAGCCTTTGTTCGCGCATTGGGAAAAGAACGGTTTAGTTGAGCTTTCGGAAGATTATCTGAGCCTGACTATTGCTGGCAGCTTTTGGGCGGTAAGCCTAGCGCAGAGTGTGATTCAAGTGCTTAACGCTGAATACCAAGCTATGCACCCAGCGCCTAAAGCGTCAGGTTCGGGCGTACACCCGCATGCAAGTTTGAAGCACGCTTAATATCGAATTTTTAGTTTATAACTTACTCGTTTATACGGAACATATTCAATGACAGATACAACATTAGAAATGACAGAAACTCTAGAACAACGCGTAGCTCTAATTTTAGAAGAAGAGCCAAAACTACTGCCAACAGCAATTGCTGAGAAGCTAGGTGTTTCAGAGGTTGAAGTGGTTGCTGCTTTTCCAAACGATATGGCGGTAATGCTAGATGGCAGCCGTGCTCAAGAGATTCTAGAAGGTTTAGTGGGTTGGGGCCCTGTGACCACTATCGTGCATTCATTTGGTTCTATCTTTGAAGTAAAAGCGCCATTCCCGAAAGGTAAAGTAGCGCGTGGTTACTACAACCTGATGGGCAAAGAAGGCGAGCTTCATGGCCACCTAAAACTGGATAACGTTAAACATATCGGTTTGGTGAGCAAGGCGTTCATGGGTCGTGAAAGTCATTACTTCGGTTTCTTCAGTGAAACCGGTGAGAACATTTTTAAGATTTACCTAGGCCGCAACGAAAAGCGTGAGCTTATTGCCGACCAAGTAGAGCGCTTCAAAGCGCTAAAAGAACAAGCTTAAGTTCAATTTACAGTAAATAATCAGCAGCAATCTTACATAGGGTTGCCAACTGGCTTAAACAAGACATCAATGCTCGAGGATCGTTTAGTTCGCTTATGATCGCTCAACCTTGGGCAAAAATAATAAATCAGAGAAAGTGAAGAAAGGAATTACCCATGGAACAGCAAGTAAAACAAGAACGTCTACAAGGTCGCCTAGGTCCAGAAATTAAAGAGTTTCGCCAAGAGCGCCGTACCCTTCAACTTGCAACGGTTGATGAAGAAGGTCGCCCGAACGTAAGTTACGCACCGTTCGTTCAGAACCAAGAAGGTTACTTTGTTCTAATTTCTGATATTGCTCGTCATGCTCGTAACTTGAAAGCGAACCCTCAGGTATCTTTGATGATGATTGAAGACGAAGAGAGCTCGAAGCAGCTTTACGCACGTAAGCGTTTAACGTTTGATGCTCAAGCAAGTGTTGTGGAGCGTGAAACGGAACTTTGGACTCAAGTGATTGGCCAGATGCAAGAGCGTTTTGGTGAAATCATTGATGGTTTGAGCCAACTTCAAGACTTCTCTCTGTTTAACCTTAAAGCTGAGAACGGCCTGTTCGTTAAAGGCTTTGGTCAAGCATACCAAGTGTCAGGCGACGATCTGGTGGACTTCGTTCACCTACAAGAAGGCCACAAAAAAGTATCTAACGAGTAATCTCGTTTAACCGATTTCTTCAGGAGCCCTCCAATGTGAGGGCTTTTTTATGTCTAAATCAAAGAGTTTGGTATATTGACGTTTGATGACTATTTATGTGTAAGGATCGGTACGTGAAACCAGTAAGTCGAGATTGGGACGAGTTCTGTTACCCGTTTATTTATGAAGACAGTCCTATCTGTGATTTTGAGATTTTGTCGGATGAACTTTGTTGCCGAGTTGGATTGGTGTTGTCTTTAGAGCTAGAGCCTCAGGTTCGTGAGATCCTGCAACGCTTGCAGCCAAACATCTACCATTTGAATGGCTCTGTGCGCGGTAAGCTTGCCATCACCGAGTCTGAATTGGTCGAGCTCAAGCAAGATTATCATCGTATCCGTGAGCAGTTAGAAGGGGGGTTTAAAGGCTTTGTCTTACCCGGTGGACACCGAGTGTCTAGTGAACTTCACTTGTGTCGTTGTCAGGCTAAGAAAGTTGTGCGAGCTTTGGTGAGTATTGAACATCATGAAAGCAAAAAGTCGCCAGACCCGATTCTTTTTAAATACGCCAACCTAGTCGCGAACACTCTCTATGCATTGGCCTCTTTTACCAATCATGTGAATGAAGTCGAGGAAGTGGAATTTGTGAGTAAGAGCTACTCTATGCCGAAAAAGTCTATGCCAGAAAACAAAGACTAACGGTTAGCTCTATTCTTATTAAGATTTGAAGAAAGAAGAGACTAAGAAGCTAAACCATTGAGCACTATGCCAGGTTTAGCTTCTATAACAGAGCCTAAGCAGCCGTAGAGGCGCCGTTTAAGACTTTTGCGCCGCGTAGCATAGCTTCGATTAATTCACCCGCGTTGAACTTCTCAAGCGCTTCATGCGCCCCCACCTGATTAGCACGGTCGACACAGATCTCACTGGACAGTGAGGTATGCAAAATACAGTAAGCGTGACTTAAAGCGCTGTCGTTTTGCACTTCAAATGCAAGCTCATAACCATCTAATCCCGGCATCTCGATATCACTCACCAGAAGATCAATGGCATTGCCAGCGCTGGCTTGGCGTCGCATTAGGTCGATGGCATCTAAGCCGTTGTTACATATGCTGTAAGGGATGTTGATGCTGTCTAAGGCATCAGATAACTGTTTACGTGCAATCAAAGAGTCATCCACTAATAAGATGTTCAATGCTTTGAGGCGTTCCCTTTCTACATCGGTCAGCATCGGGATATGAGCATTCTCATAAGCTGGGTAGATCTTAGAAAGCAGCAGTTCCACGTCGAGCATTTGCACAATACGGTCTTCAAAACGTGTAATACCCGTTACAAACACATTGCGACCCACACTGGTGGGTGGAGATTCAATGCTCTTCCAGTCGCATTCAATGATTTTATCAATTGAACGAACCAAGAACGCCACAACTGTTCTCAAACAGTCAGTAACGATGAGTACACAATCTTGGTATTCAGCGGGTGTTATCGGACGGAAGCCAATCGCAGCGGACATATCAATCACAGGAACTGTAAGGTCGCGGATAGTCACTGTACCAATCACGTGATGATGGGAGTAGGGGATCTGAGTCATCGGCTGAAAAGGGACGATTTCTCTGACCTTAAGCGTGCCAATCGCAAAACTTTGAGTGAGGGACAACTTGAACATCAACATTCCCTGTGACTGACTCGCTTTACTGATCGGTTTGGCCATAAGTGGCTCCTACTTAATACGCGCTTAATTTATAAGGATTAATTTAAAGGGAAATGGAAGCCGCAGCAAGTCGCGATGCGGTTTTTAATGGCCTTTAAGGCAGTTGTTTTCGGTTATAGAGTGAAGAATAGCGGTTCTTGGGTTAAAATCACGCTAAACGCTGGCTGTCGATGAATTTATGTCGATAAGCCGTTAGCGGCAAACAGATTTACAACAGTCAGTTCATTCGCGATGTTCTAAGTAATCGTCGTAAGTAAACTGGCAGCAACAAACTGAGAATTATCATGGCAAGAACAGCAGCAGCGCTTCATATTTTGGTGAAGCATAAAGAACTAGCAGAAGACATCATGACGCAGCTTAAAAAGGGCGCTAAATTTCAAACGCTAGCAAAGAAACATTCAACCTGTCCATCTGGTAAGAAGGGCGGCGACCTAGGTGAGTTCAAAAAAGGTCAAATGGTGCCTCAGTTTGATAAGGTTTGTTTCTCTGGCGAGACGCTTGTACCACACCTTGTGAAAACAAAATTCGGTTGGCATGTGGTGAAGGTTCTTTACAGAACTTAGTTATAAATATGTGTTAGATTGAATAAAAGGAGCGTATATACGCTCCTTTTTTGTGACTTTTGTGCGCGTTTTAAAGCACTACGGTTGAGTGTTCATCCCAGACGTTATGCGATAATTGGTGCTACGCCCTCAACCATCCACCGTGAGTAATTGGTAGGAGGAGGAGGGTTTTTAATGAGTAACTCATATAATAAATGCCATTCTTGAGGAAATTTATTGCAGCTTTGCCTTTTAGCCTTTGCCTTTTCTAAAAAGCTGTAAACGAGTTTGGTAGGAGAACAACATGGAGAGTTCAGCTATGTTAAGCAAACCAGCGACAGATGTCATATTGCATGCCTTTGACTGGTGCTACGCTGACGTAATGAAGAACGCCCCACTGATCCAAGAGTTGGGTTATAAATCTGTTTTAGTATCACCGGCGATGAAATCGCTGCGCGGCCCTAAAGGTTGCGATCGAAATTCTGGTACTCAATGGTGGCAACGCTATCAGCCCCAAGACTATCGTGTGATCGATAATCAGTTGGGTGACACACAAGATTTTAAAGCGATGGTCGACACGTTAAAGCGACATGGGCTTCGTACTTATGTGGATGTGGTGTTTAACCACATGGCCAACGAATCGGGTATCCGCGGTGATCTAACGTATCCCAATCAGCAAGACATGGCGTCTTATCAAAAAGATGCTGACTATTATGAATCCATACGTTTGTTTGGTGACCTTTCTGAGCCTCTTTTTGATGAGAACGACTTCGTGGAAGCGTTTGGTATCAAGAACTGGAAAGACACGTGGGAAGTGCAAAACGGGCGTATTACCGGTGGCGCCAGCGATCCTGGCCTGCCAACGCTACTCGATAACGATAATGTGGTGGCACAACAAAGAGCCTACCTAAAAGCACTGAAAGAGATTGGTGTGAAAGGGTTTCGCATTGACGCGGCAAAGCACATGACACTGGCACATCTACGCAAGGTGTGGACTGATGACATCTGCGAAGAAATGCACATCTTCGGTGAGATCATTACCGATGGCGGCGCGACAGAAGAAGAGTATGAGCTGTTCCTTGAGCCTTATCTTAAACACACTCGCTTAGGCGCTTACGATTTCCCGTTGTTCAACACCATCTTCAAAGCATTTGAAGAGCAGGGCAGCTTTAAGTCTTTGATTAACCCATACTGTTTTGGTCAGGCTCTGTCGAATATGCGAGCGATCACGTTTGCGGTCACTCATGATATTCCCAATAACGAGGTGTTTTTGGAGCATGTGATGGATGAAGTGGATGAGCGATTGGCTCATGCTTTCATTCTTGGTCGAGACGGCGGTGTGCCGCTTGTTTACAGTGAACTGAGCACCAGCGGTATTCTGGACAAGAGCGGTCAGCCTCGTTGGCTTAACGACTGGCAAGCGCCTTACATGAAAAGCATGATTCAATTCCATAACCATGTTCATGGCGAAGCGATGCGTGTGGTTGAAGCGAATGATGATTTGTTGGTGTTTGTCCGTGGCGATAAAGGCATTGTGGTGATCAACAAGTCGAAGCGAAGCAAAACAGCCTCATTAAATTGGACTGGTGCGGTAACCGATTTACTGTCGGATGATGTGTTTGAATGTGTTGGTAAGGATTTAACCATCAAGGTGGAATCGAACCAATGTATGATGTTAACGACGAATGAATTGAAGCCTGTCACGAGTTAACTTGGATAGACTAGAAAGAGAAGCCCCGCTTACTGGCAATCAGTAATCGGGGCTTTTTATTTTAAGCTATTGCTCGGTAACTAAACCAAATGGCGACTCAGCCAAACGGCAACTGAGCCAAACCTTGGTTAAACCGTAAACTTATTCAATAGCTCGTCTTGTTGGCGAACATTGTCAGTTTGCTGCTGCATTGCGGTATTCGCTTCTTGGGCCGCTGTTGATACTTGTGTTGAAAGGTCTTTGATCTTAACAGTGTTGTTATTGATCTCTTCCGCTACTAAGCTCTGCTCTTCTGCCGCTGAAGCAATCTGGATGTTCATATCTGAGATGCGTTGAATCGCGTCACGGATACGGTCAAGTGAAGAGTTCGCTTGCTGAGCGCGTTCAACGGCGTCAGTGGCTGTGTCTTTACTTTGGTTCATCGCGTTCGATACTGAGCTTGCACCCGCTTGGAGCTGCTCGATCATGTTGCGGATTTCCGTAGTTGATTCTTGAGTACGTTGTGCCAGAGTACGAACTTCATCGGCAACGACTGCGAAACCACGGCCTGATTCACCAGCACGCGCCGCTTCAATAGCCGCATTCAATGCCAGTAGGTTGGTTTGGTCTGCAATATCGTTGATTACTTTTAGAATTGTTTCGATGTTGGCTGTTGCTGATTCAAGTACTTGTACTTCGGCAACCGCTTGGTCGATACGTGCTGAAAGGTTATCAATCGCTTGAGTGGTGTCACTTACGACAGATGTGCCGCCTAGCGTTGCTTCGTCTGCTTCACGGGCTGCCGCTGCTGCGCCTTGAGCATTGTTTGCAACTTCAGTTGCAGTAACCGCCATCTCGTTCATTGCAGTCGCTAACTGTTCAAGCTCTTCCAGTTGGGTATTCATCGCTTTCGCTGATTCGCCTGCACCTTTAACCGTGATTTCAGTACCACGCTTAATTTCAACACCAATCGCTTTCGATTGAATGATCTGATTTTGCAGGTTTTCAGTAAAGGTGTTGAAACCTTTCGCTAGGTCAGAGAACTCTTGGTCTGTGTTGGTATCTAGGCGCTTAGTTAAATCACCTTGACCGCTCGCCACATCTTGAATGGCTTGGTTAAGCGCATCCAGTGGACGCATTAACACACGAATCAGAACAGTCAGTGCAATGATGCTGAGAATAACTGCAATCAACGAGTAGATCATTGAGCTGTTCTTCAATTCTTCAACGGTTTGGAACGCGATCTCTTCATCGAGGATTGCACCTATATACCAATCTTCACTAGGGATGTGGGTGAAATTAACTAGGAACATTTTGCCGTCGACTTCAATTTCTTGAGAGCCTTCACGAATAGTCGCTTGTGGCATGTAGCTTGATAGCGTTTCACCGTTGTTTTTCGCATTTGGGTGAGCAATCGTGGTGCCGTCGGCTGTTACTAGGAACAGGTAACCCGCATCAAACAAGTTCACTTGGTTGACCAAGGTAGCAAGGTTCGTCAATTCTAGGTCGTAGAACATACCCGCAGTAAAGCGGCCGTTGTCTTTAACTGGAGTACCTACTGATATGATGACTTTCTTACTTGATGCATCCACATAAGGAGCGGTAACAACTAAACTGTTTTTGGATTTAGCATCAATGTACCAAGGACGAATTCGTGGGTCGTAGTCTGGACCGGCATCCCAACCATCATCATTTTCAATAACGAAACCGTTTGCTTCATAACCAAAACCAACCGCTAGGAAGCTGTTTTTAAGCTTTGGCTTTTCTAAGATTTCTTTAACGTAAGCGCGATCTTCAGGGTTGATCTCGATGACTTCAGTCGTCGATTGAGCCAACGCTTTCTTGGCGTTCATCTCCGATACGACGGTATTTTTCACGCCCGAGACCATCTCTTTCAGGCTCGCATTGACGTGGTTTTCTACTGCACTTCTTACAGTGTAAAGTTGTTGTATTGAAAGCAATGATACTGTCACTAGCAGCAAGGCTGATGATGCAGCAACCACCTTATGGCTAAATTTCATTGAGTTTTCCCCTTCTCACAGGCTTTGCGAAGACTAAAGTTAATCGTGTTTTTGTAATTATATATATCGACTAGATTGGATTTTACTTGAATGTAATTTCACAAAATAGACTACAAAAATACAACAACCTAAACAATGCAAAATTCACTAAAGCGCATATTTGTTGCTTTTAGTATTTGGTTCAATGAGTTGGGGAATGGGGCTAGACGGAGTTTAAGGAGGAATTAAGAATGTATTAATTTGATAGTTATGCGTTCAGTTTTCTATTAAAAAGAGGCGGGGTGAACAAACGATATGAGATCAAATGACATGCAGAGCTTATAAATTAATTGAACTCCAAATAATACTGTGTATATATTTTCGCAAATAAAAAGCCCCACAAAAGTGAGGCTTTATAAACTGAATCTTTATTGAGTTACATAAGTAGTATCTAATTTAGAATATTAGATGCGCTACACCAACGATAACTGGAAGCGTAATTAACGTACGTAGAATAAAGATAATAAACAGTTCTAAGATGTTCACTGGAATCTTACTGCCTAGAAGTAGAGCGCCCACCTCAGACATGTAGATCAGCTGAGTTACCGACATTGCTGCAATAACAAAGCGAGTCATCTCGTTGTCGATAGAAGCCGCAAGGATTGCTGGGATAAACATGTCCGCAAAACCAACAACAATCGTTTCAGATGCTGCAACCGCTTCAGGAACACCAAGTAGCTCTAGGAATGGAATGAAAGGCTGACCTAGGATTGAGAACACAGACGTGTATTCCGCAATAACCAGTGCCATTGTACCTAAACCCATAACAACAGGCAGTACGCCAAATACCATATCTACGGCGTTACGAACGCCTTCGCCAAATACAGATTTAGCCGACTTTACTTGAGATGCTTTATTTACCGCTAGCTCAAGACCCCAAGAGAACGTTGAGTGACCTGCTGGGATCGCGTCAGCGTCTTTGTGCGGCTTGCTGCCATCAATGAAAGTATCTTTCTTCATGCTTAGTGGTGGAAGGCGAGGGATGATCACCGCTGCCACAATACCCGCTAAACAGATTGCTGCGTAGAAAGGTAGGAACAGGTGCTCTAGTTCTACCTGAGCAATAACCACAAGACTGAATGTGATAGATACTGCTGAGAAAGTCGTACCAACAACCGCAGCTTCACGCTGAGTGTAGAATTTCTTCTCGTACTGTTTGCTTGTAAGCAGGATACCAACACTGCCGTCACCCAACCAAGAAGCCATACAGTCAATAGCACTGCGGCCTGGTAGGTTGAAGATTGGACGCATGATTTTACTTAGTAGCGTGCCAAACAGCTCTAGTAGACCAAAGTTAAGTAGAAGCGGAAGTAGCAAACCAGCAAAGATGAATACTGAGAACAGTGTCGGAAGCAGGCCTTCTAGAACCAGACCACCAGTATTTTCTTCCCAAATAACTTCAGGGCCAACTTGGAAGAAAGCCATAACGGCTGCAGCACCACCAATTAAACGAACCAGCAACCACAGTGGAGATGGGTTGAAAAGGCCGTTTAAAAATGAATTTGATGTAATGAATGTAGGCTTAAAAATGGTGCTTAAAACTGAAGCTACAGACATGAAAGCAACGATCGCAGTGATGATAGGGACTAGATATTCACCGAAAACCGCTTGAATTGATTTGGCTAAGATAGCTACAGGGATGGTTAGATCACCTTGATAGCTGATTGGCGCCATGAAAAGGAATAAACCAATCAATGATGGGATTAAGAAAACCCAGAAACTGCCTTTAGATTTCTCTGTTTGAGCAGTATTCTTGTTGTTAGACATGTTATTGTTCTCGAATTTCTACACGTAAAAAAGCCACATCCTTGGCATTTTTATTCACTAAACGTCCGTATTTTCTCATTGGGTGCAAGATTACCCAGTATTAATATCGCTTGCAATACTATTCATCAAATATCGCTAAATATTCATACTGGTTATTCTGCAACGTATTAAGAGTTTAGAATAAAGTGTTGCGGATGTTACGTAGTTTGAGGTTATATTGCCAGATATTTATAAATTGACTGGGGTTTCAGTTCGATAGGTCAAGTATAACCAGTAGCTAAACGCAATAATGAAAGCAAAAGAGGCAGGGAAAGCCAATGCCAAGATTTCGAAGCGTTGGAACAGACAAGCGCCAATTAAGCCGCCAAACAGGAAGCCAACCACAATGAAAATTAGCAGTTTGGCTTTACGGCAGTCAAAAGGCATCCCCTTTAAGCGAGCGCCAATCATGATCCCAAGATCGGTAATGATCCCGCTCATGTGTGTTGTTCGAATGATTGCCCCGCTGTAAGTGGTGATCATCGCGTTCTGCAAACCACACGCGGCTGAAGCGAAATACTGACCTGAAGTATAGCCTTGCAACAGTGTCCACAGCGCCAAAAACAGCAATCCACCCTCAATACATAGTGCAACACCGTAACGGCGTCCTAACTTCAATGCTTGGTTTTCAATAAAGAACCCGCTGAACGCCGCACCTAACATGAAGCTCATGATCACCAATAGGAGGTGAACAGAAGCCGAGGTCGGTGTAAGCAGGCTACTGCCTAGCAAAGACATGGTGCCGGAGATATGGGAGATAGCTTGATGTTGGAAGCCAAGTAAGCCGATAGCATTAACACTGCCAGCAAGACCAGCTAACAAAAGGGCGCCGTATTCAACCCAGCGAGGTAACTTAGAAATCATGTGGTTCACCCTGGGTTAAATAGAGGAGCAAGATTATAACGCTAGACAAAAGATACGCTAGCGCTGTGAAGCGTTGATATTTGATCTTAGGCAACAGTATTGCAGTTTGTTTTAATACTGTTGCTATATAAAGATAACGGTCAATAACGAGATAAAGATAACGCTCAATGACGAACTAGTTGTAATGGCTCATTTGGTGGTCGAACTTAACCCAACCGTGTTTGCGTTCTTCATAAACCGAAAAGCTCGGCAGTGGGAAGTCTTGCTCTTTAAATAATCCGAGCGGGACGATATAAAAATCAGCGGCGGCAACCGACTGCAAAAGCATGGTGGTGCCACACTTGGGACAAAACTGATAGGTGACTTCATTACCCGTATCGCTGATGCGTGAAAAAGAGGTCACTTCACCGCTGAGTGTAACTTGTTCTATTGGGAACCGAGCCTGAACGCCGAACACACTTCCGGTGCGTTTCTGACACTCATAGCAATGGCAGACAGATGTACGTTGAGGTTCACCTCGGCATACTAGGTTGACTGCTCCACAGCGGCATTCGCAACTTCTGATATTTCTATCTTTAATATGATTGATATCCATCCATGCTCCACTTCTGGTTAACCCTGTATTGATAATTATACTAAAGCCCTTTATGGTCTGCACAACTGGATGAAAACAAAAGAATATAATTGCCCATGAAAAAGAAAATCTTACCTATCCCTCTGATTCTACTGATTCCAATTGTCATGCTGGTTGTGGTGATAGTAGCGGGTATTTATCGCTTTAGCTTAAGTGATGAAGAGATCTTGGCGAAGTTTCCTTCTTCTCAAGTGAGTTATGACCCAGTCGTAGAAACCGTTTTTGATTTGAAGACGACCAATCCATGGACAATTAAAGTTCCTGAGACTAACGCCTACGCTTTTATCAATGAAGTTGATGAGCCTAGAGCCATCGCGTTTGGACGCTATGACTCAGGTGTTGAGCGCGGTGTGGTAACGGTAGACACCAATAATCTTTCAGCCGCCACGTTGGGCAAGGCGAGTTTCTTTGTCGCGCCGATGTGGATATCTAACCAAGGCAGCGGTGTTTTCTATTATCTAGGCCTGTTTAAGCATGACCAGCAACGAAGCCGTGTGGTGTTAGTCGACCAACTTTTACTGGGTGATCGTATACAAATTCAGACATTGGAGGTAGCTCAGCAGCCAGGTTCGCAATCACAGAATAAACTTACTGGGGAAGGTTTTATCGGCTTTACTCAGCATTCTGCGGAACAATCATTTGCAGAACCCCCTTCTGAAAAGGTGTTAATGAGTTTTTCTTTTGATACGCAATCAATTGGTAAGCAATAACGTTTTCGTGAATGTAAGGATCTGTTGTTTATGTGAGCCAAATTACATATTATCTTAGTTAGATGAATGAAATTTAGACACAGTTAGCTTTGTGTCCGCTTATTATTACAAATGGAGCTTGCGAATGATTAATAAACGTTTTTTTAAGACGAAAGATGAAGTTGAAGTGACCTTCGAGCTAGAAGCTCAAGAAGCGAACTCTGTATCCATCGTTGCTGACTTTCTTGATTGGAAAGCCACCCCAATGAAAAAACTGGCCAAAGGGAAGGTTTACAAGTTTAAAACTCGTCTACCTAAAGATGGCGAGTTTCAATTCCGCTACCTAGTTGATGACCAACAATGGGTGAACGATGCGAATGCTGACCGTTACATCCCAAATGAGTTTGGTGAAGACAACTGCCTAGTGTCGACGGTAAACGCATAATCTTTTCTTAAAACCAGCGACTAATTCGCTTCGTTTATTAATTATTCGAAACGGAATAACGTCAACCAATAGAAAGCAGAAACTAGCCGTTTCTGCTTTTTTATTTTTAAATTTAGCGGTTAATTTTATTTCTTATCTAGTGGCTCTTTATCTACGGCAACTCAATGACTTAGGCTAAGTTGGGAAGATTCACATCATATTATGACAATGCATTGATGATTTATGCGTTTGAAAAGCATATCCTATGCCTTTATATCGTAGAAAGACCTGTTTACCGTGTATTCAAAAATATTTCCCTCTCCGTTTGCTGAGCTTTCACCTGTAAAAAAAGTAGCTATTTTGGGACTGCCACTTATTGCTGCGATTGGTGTTGCTTTGCAATCGTCACAATCGGATCTGACGAAAACGATCGATCTTGATTTGCCCGACTCAACCGTGATTGAGTCAATTCTGTCACCTTCTTCTGTTACTGTTATCGAACCGCCAACGTTTGAGTACCAAATTCAATCTGGCGATAACTTGAGTAGCATCTTCACTCAGCTTGGATTTTCTTACAAATCGATGATGAGCGTGATGGAAACTGATTTGAACTTCCTTGCTTTAGATACGCTTCGTCCGGGTAATACATTGCGCTTTTGGCGTGATGAAGCGACCGGCGACCTTTCTAAAATGGAACTTCAATTTAGCGTCGCGGACAAAGTGGTTTACCGATTACTTGGTGACGGCAGCTACGAATTCGAAGACATCTCTATTCCTGGTGAATGGAAGCAAAAACCTTTAGTGGGTGATATTCAAGGCAGCTTCTCTATGTCGGCGAACAAGGTTGGCCTGAGCAGTCTTGAGATTGACCATATTGTGACTCTTCTTAAAGATAAGCTGAACTTTAGCCGAGACCTACGTGCTGGCGATCAGTTTGAAGTGCTTCAAAAAGCGCAATATGTTGATGGTGTTGCAACCGGAAAACGTGAAATTGAAGCAATTAAGATCATGAATCGTAACCGCGTTGTGTCAGCATACTTACACACTGACGGACAATATTACGATGCTAATGGCGATAGCTTACAACGTGCTTTCCAACGTTACCCAGTGAGCAGTAGCTGGCGCCAAAGTTCTCAGTTTAACCCTAAGCGCTTACACCCTGTGACTGGCCGTATTTCACCGCACAACGGTACGGATTTCGCGACACCAATTGGCACACCTGTTCAAGCAACGGGTGATGGCAAAGTGATCATGACGCGTAAACACCCTTATGCGGGTAACTATGTGGTGATTCAACACGGTAGCACTTATAAAACGCGCTACTTGCACTTAAGCAAGATCCTTGTTCGTAAAGGACAAACGGTATCTCGTGGTCAACGTATTGGCCTATCGGGTAAAACGGGTCGAGTGACAGGTGCTCACTTGCACTATGAACTGATCGAACGTGGTCGCCCTGTTGATGCGATGAAAGCGAATATCCCAATGGCCGATTCTGTGCCTAAAAAGGAAAAAGCGACATTCACAGCCGCGAGAGATGAAGCCGACAAGCTATTGAAGGCAGCGTTAGAAACGCGCAATCTAGCAATGGTTAATAATGCTAGTAAGTAGCTAGCCATTAAACTGTTTTAAAGCCGCAAGAGCATCACAAAGCACAGTCAGTGTTAAGTGATGCTCTTGCGGCTTTTTAGTTCTCAATAGAAGGTTCGGTAAGGGTTTAAACTAAAGGCTCTGAGTGCGCGACATAGCTAACGATAGCTTCAGGCCGCATTGGAGGTGAGTAGAGGTAACCTTGGATCTTGTCACATCCCATCGCGTGCAGCTTTTCTAATTGCTCACGCTTCTCAACACCTTCCGCAACCAAAGATACATCGAGTCTATGGGCCAGTTGAACAATCAGCCATACTACGCTCTCTGAGGTCGAACTAGTTAACAAGTCTCGAATAAAGGTCGCATCAATTTTAATGCAATCGATAGGGTAGCTGTGGATGTAGTTCAAACTGGAGTAGCCTGTACCAAAGTCGTCGAGTGCAATCGTGAAGCCTTGTCCTCTCAGAAAGTTAAGCGCGGATTTTGTCTCTTGTGTTGGCGATAACAGAACGGTTTCGGTTAACTCGATAACAAACTCATTCGCCTTAAAATGGTGCTGTTCAATGGTTCGAGTCAGGTAGGATATATAACGTTTCGAATCAGTAAGCTCGTGCGCAGAGCAGTTGATTCCAAGTTTAACCTTGTAGCCCAAGCCTTGCTCTAGTGTGGTTTTAGCGCGGCACACCAATTCAATAATGCGTTCACCTAATTCGACAATCAGCCCTGACTCTTCTGCCACTTGAATAAACTCTACGGGTGAGATGTCTCCATGTCTGGCGGTTTTCCAGCGAGTCAGTACCTCGAAATATTCCCATTGCGTTTCACCTTGACCCACAATCGGCTGTACCACTACGTACATTCCATTGCTGTCGGGGATATAGCTTTGTGAAATTGGGTTTTCCAGCTCACTTCGTAGCGCTGCGACTAGCTCGGTTTTTCTTTGGTAACGAACTCTTAAGTGAGTGTCATAACATTGAATATGAGTATCTTGGCTGTGTTTACACTCTTTAAGCGCCAAGCTGGTATTGAAGATGATTTGCTCAACGTCTTTGTTGTCTCCATCCGAACTGGCAATACCGATGCTGACGTCGAAATCTATCTTGATATCAACGCTACTGTAGCCCTGCTTAATTTTGGCCAGTATTTGTTCGCACACGGCTATCGGATCAGAATGGTAGGTGATGAAGGCGAACTCGTTGCCAGCAGTCCGGAAAGTCAGGTTGCTTTCAGGTAAAGTTCGGCGCAATATTTCTGCGACAAACTGCAGCACCTTGTCGCCAATATAATTACCGTGCATATCATTAATGGCTTTGAAGCTATTGATATCGAGTAAAGCCAATGTAAACGGAGTGACGCTCTGTTGAGTAATCGACTCTAAGGTATCTGATAAACAGCTTCGGTTGAGTAACCCGGTTAGGCTGTCGTGTGACACCTCATAACTAAGCTGATTTACAAGTTGTTCGGAACGATCGTTAAACCACATTTCACGCAAGGTATGGATGATGATGTCGGCGAACAATTGATGGTGCTTTACCACGTCTTGTTGCTGATCAGGGCTAAGAGGCGAGGTGAACGTTGAAAACAGCACGCCCATCACTTCGCCACTTTGAGTTTGAGTCGGGATCGCGATGGAGTTTTGTGAGGTGATTTCCTGCCTAAATGCCGATGTTGGCAATGACTGGACGACGTACTGAGCAAACGAGCAATCTGGGTGTCTTTGGTTGACGGCTTGTTGGTAGATGTGACCATGGCGCGCATTGATTTTGTCATGCAATACATGATCAGAATGGGCGATCACCAAAGGAACGGTTTGGTCAGGGAAGTACTTCTTCTCAATGATGCTGGTGTATTGAGTATCAAAGGTCTGATGTAAAGTAAGCACAGCTGACTCTAAAAGGTCGATACCTTCCAATTTCAGCAAACGGCCAATGCGCTCTGTGTCTATCATGCTATTGTGCGTATGTTGAGTCATAGCCACCACCCCTAGTTAACCAGATTCACTGTGTAAGCGGTATACGTATTATCTTGTATATGTGCGAACTTGTATAATCTATATGCGTCAAGTTTATTATTGACCGTGTTGTATAACTTTTCAAATTAAAACGTGACTTATTTCACAGAGCTTGCGTGCTACGCTCTTTGTCTAGCCTGTCTTTCAGATGGTCCAAAAAGAGCTTGGTTCGCGTGTGCGAGTAATCAAGCTTAGGGTAGTACGCGTAAACCATCACTTCGTCGGCGGTAATATTTGGCAATACTGGAACTAATGTCCCTTGCTTTAGATCCTCTTTGATCATCGCTTTGATGGTTAACAGTACGCCCATTCCTCGCTTCGCAGCATGAAACAAAGCCTCTGGATTAGTGGTCGCAAAGTTACCGTTTAACGTTATTCGCTGCCCTTTGGTGAGTGCTACTTCACGGGTCGGACGCTCTCCCCAAATCAAAGAGTTGTGTTGTTCTAAGTCCTGCTCGTTGGCGGGGTAACCATGTTTAGCTAAATAGCTTGGCGCTGCATAGAAGCTGGCTCTGTGTTCAAACAGCGGTGTTTTCTTGAAGCTTAATGAGTTGAGTTGTTCTAGTTCACGACTGATTACCAAGTCCAAGCCAAGCTCGGGTAATTGACCGGGCGTAGTGGTGATGAGTTGTACCTTAATATCAGGGTACTTTTCTAAGAAGTCGTCCATGTATTGCACCAGAAACTTAGAGCCAACCGCAATCGTAGCGCCAATCTTTAATAGGCCTGCTGGGGTTTGGTTAACCGAGCGAGTCTCATCAATAATGGACTGCCAATTGTCGAGCTGATCCTTGGCTCGCAGGTAAAAGAGCGCACCTGCTTCGGTTTGGCTAATTGATCGCGTGGTACGCTTTAACAGTTGGGTGCCGATGCGCTCTTCTAACCAGTTCACTCTTTTACTGATCGCCGAGCTGGTGGTGTTCAGCTTTCGAGCAGCACCATTGAAGCTGCCTTCTTCGACTACTCTGACGTAGCTTTTTACGTTAAGAATCCAATCCATATTATTTCCTGCTGGGACTTAATAAAATTCCAATTTAGCTAATTATCAATTATTGGTTTTGAATGTAAACTCGTCTAATGAACAAATATCAAACGAATAGGGAATTTTTTGAGCCAATCGACCTTTAAAAAAACACCGTTACTCTTAGCAATGATGATTATTGCTACGGGGCAGGTGGGTGTGAGCATCTACTTGCCAGCATTACCGTTAATTGCTTCTGATTTAAGTGCTACTCAAGTAGATGTACAGCTTCTCGTCACGCTGTTTCTGGTGGGTTTTGGCTTGTCTCAGCTATTTTACGGACCGATGTCCGATGCGGTGGGAAGAAGACCTATCTTCTTGTTAGGTCAGGGTGTTTATTTGATTGGTACAGTCGTTTGTGTTGTGTTTTCTGACAATATGACGGCGCTAGAAGTTGGTCGCTTGCTGCAAGGTTTAGGGGCGGGCAGTGCCTCGGTTCTTGGGCGAAGTGTGCTTCGTGACAGCTATGATGGTTCACAGCTTACCAAAGCGTTGTCTTATATCTCGATCACCGCGTCGATTATGCCGATCATCGCGCCTGTATTTGGTGGCTGGATTTCATTCCACCTTGGTTGGCAGGCGGTGTTCCTGTTCGTTTTATTGTATTTACTGGCGATATTCACACTGGGTTACTTCGTGTTGCATGAAACTCTGCCATATGGGAAGAGCCGTTTTGAAGTCAGCCAAGTGGTAAAGAACTACGGACGCTTGTTAACGAATCGCCAAGTGATAAGCAGCGCCAGTTATAACTGGATGAGTTATATGGCGAGTTTGGTATCGTTATCTTTGTTCCCATTCTTAATGCAAGAGCAATTGGGGCTGACCGCCGCTGAGTATGGTTCATTGATGATTGTCCCTTCGGCAGGCTTACTGATCGGTAGCGTTGCTTTGAACTTGCTCAATCGTAGGTTTAGCACTCCGCAATTGATGAGCCTTGTGATTTTGATTATTTTGGCTTCGGGAACTTGGCTTCTTACTCATGAGTTATCCATCTTTAACTTGGTTTGGGCGTTTACTTGGTTGGCGATAGCACAAGGCATTTCGTTCCCATTATCAATCAGCATGTTATTAGAACCTCATAAGAAGCAAGCGGGCGCAGTATCGGCATTGTCGGGCTCTATTCAGATGTGTTTAGCGGGTTTATTGGGTGGGTATCTAGTAGAGAGTTGGGTCACGACTCATCTACAGTTAGGCGTGTTCTACCTCATTATTGGCGCAGCCATGGGCGGAGTGCTTTGGTCTTCAACCAAAATGAACAACAAAGGCGATACTGTTGAAGTGGAATATAGCTAAACACTAAATTCACTATCGTTTAACGCACCATCGTTAATACGTTGTATTTGTGCTGATGGTTTTCTACAATGCTTCGGTCCATTGAATAGGTAAAAACAAAATGCAGCAAAATGAATTTGAAGTACTGGTAAAAGCTATCTGCGCACTAGATGGCCTGCCTCAAGCGCTTGAGCTATTGAAATCCAATGAGGATACAGAAGTCGCTGAGGCTGCTGCATCACTGACTGGTCAATTTGCACTTGCTGAAGTGGAAGGCGAAAAGCGTATTTACCACGTGACGCTTCAAGAAAATGAACAAGGCGAAGAGCAAGAGTACATCGAACATGTTATGAATGAAGGCGATGACTTAATCAAATTTGCAGCTTGGTTCTTTGAAACGATGTTTGAATTGAAGCAAAAAGACACATACCAAATTGCCGGTAAAACTTACAGACAGCCAAAGCGCAGCTAGGTTTCTCAGTAAAGCATTTTAGAAAGCAGCTCTATTGAGCTGCTTTTTTTATCAGTGTCTAAACCATGTCTTAGATTGTTATTAGGAATGGAGCATTAAGCTCAAACCAGAATTTAGGTTAACTCATTGATATACATATACAATGCTGATTAGCACAGAGATAAAATTAGGCTAATTGCAAATTAACACTTAACATTGCATTAAAATGTGATTTAGATCTTGTTTTTGGGCGTTTTAAGTGTAAAATCCGCGCTAAAGAAAGTTGATTATGTGCGGAGATAAGCATGAATTACGAACTAGGCCACGCATACCTTGGTCAAATGGCAGCAAAAAACATGATGCACGAAGCATTGTACGGCACTTCAAAGCCAAAGAAACCATCGTTCTTTAAGCGAATGATGAAGAAAATGGCTAAATAAGCATTTTCAAAAACGGAATTTTAAAAGGCCTTAAACTCGATGAAGTTTAAGGCCTTTTTCGTTTTAGCGATTGGTGAAAGTTATCGCTTTGTTTTGTTGTGGATGGACACAAAAAACACTAATTAAGCTTCTGACTAATGGCTTTTAATGAACTCAGCCAGCAGATTGATTGGATAAGTCGACCACATTATTAGGGATGCTATCTAAGCCATTCTCTTTCATCCACGCTTCTAAGTTATCGGCACCACCGATGTACTTACCATCAAGCCAGATCTGCGGGACGGTGACCGGTGTTTTCTCACCAATGTGTGCTTTTACCTCTGGAATCATACGGTACAAAGCGGCGCTATCTTTTACGACATCGTGGTATTGGTATTCAACACCCGCTTCATCCAACATTTTCTTTGCTTTAACACAGAATGGGCAGGTCGCCTTACCATAAACGATGTTGCCTTTTAAGCTGTCTCGTTTGGTCCACTCTTTGATCACGGATTGGATTAACACACCGCGATTAAGCGCTTCACCTTGGCTGACAACCTTGCCTTCAACAACAAGGATTGGGGCGTGCCAAGAGCCAAGTTTTAGCGGCTCCCACCAGTGAGACAACCAATCTTTCACTTCCAGTTCGACATCGACATCGGCCAATTCATTCTCAAAAGTATCCTTCAGAATGTCTTTGGTAAGGGTACATTCCCCACATGGGATATTAACTTTAAATGGACCCCAGCTGCCTGCCCAACGGTATAGTGTAATCTTGACTGGTTTCTTCATGGTTACGGCCTCGTTTGAATTCTCTTATCCATATAGAACGGACTGTCGAACTATTTATTTCACCAACCTTAAACTTTCTTCACTTTTGAAGGTTTTTTAGTTTCCCAGTGCGTTATAAATGCAACTGACGCAATAATAATAGCAGCCCCTAGCCATAAACGACCCGGTGGAACCCAACTAAATACAATCCAACCTGCTAAAACGTTTAGCGGTAATTTGGCGTGGTCAAAAGGTTGCACAAACGAAGCATCAGCGACCGAGTAGGCTTTTACTATCGCCCATTGAGCGAGTGCCGTCATAACACCGATAACAATCAATATAGCCCAGATTGTACCGCCGCTTGGCGTTTGCCAATCTGGCGCAGCAAGCAGGATGTTAAATGGTGTGATTAATAGTAGAAGATAGACCACCATGGTTGAAGGACTGTCTTGCGAAGAGAGTTTTTTCACCATCAGTGAGTAGCATGCCCAGAAGAAAGCGGCACCGACTGGTAATAACGTTGCCCAGTTAAAATCTTCAGCCCACGGCTCTAGAATCACCATCGCACCCACGAAGCCTGCTAAGGTCGCGCCCCAGCGAGCAGCCCCAACTTTCTCTTTTAAGAAAAGCCCTGAACCAATGGTTGCAAACAATGGCGATGTCATGAGAAGGGCAATGCCTTGCCAAATTGGTACTGGGTAAGCCAGTGCCCATATCCAAAGTTGAATACCAATAACAGACAAGAAGACACGGAATACGTGCAATTTGAGGTTGTCGGTTTTTAGCGCGCGGCGAATACCCAGCGTTTTTAGGTAAGGAAGAATAGCGAATAACGCGATGGCGTATTGAATGACGGCAACGGTGGTAGAAGTAAGTCCGAAATGAATGCTAGCAATTTGAGTTAGGCTGTTAATAACGGCAAAGGCTAGGCCTGCGGTTAGCATCCAGCTAGCGCCTTGGATCGGATGGTGTTGTGACATGATGCTTCTAATTATTTGATGTGGTTCACCTATGATACGGATTTAGCACCACTTAACCAGAAAAAGCATTGATGAAGTCAGTCAGAATATTTGAATATGAAAAAAGGTTGAGCCATAGCCCTAATGCCGTTCACTTAAGAGTGAACGGCATTTTTGTTCTTAGCATACCGTTGTG
>NZ_JBFSUL010000071.1:0-26357 GCF_041467395.1 Vibrio sp. 10N.247.310.98
CTTCTTGAAGATAAAAGCGGCTTTCCCCGGAAAGCCGCGATGAACCTTTTTTGTTTGTTCATGAAGAACGAATTTGGTGCCGCTACTGGACTCGACTATCCAATATATCAAATTGATTAGTATGGGAATTATAAAAATAGAATTTAAAAATGTTACTTCTGGTGTTACTTAAGTTTAGAACTGACCTTATTGAACCTTGTTACAGTCCAATGCCAGCTCAAATTAGCTTCAAACTATTGCGATTTAGGTTTAGGTTCAGACAACCAGCCCATCTACCTCAATAGTAATACCACTATTGACACTATAACTCGCACCGGCTTTGGCACCATCAGAGTGCACTTTGATTTTTTCCACGATATCTGGAACTAAACGCCCTTCTAACGTTTTATGGAATGCACTTAATGACTGACGTACAAAGTCTTTCGTCAATTTAGGTGTCAATTCAAAATCATTCTGACGCCACTGCCCCTCATCTTCTAAACCCATGCTTTTGTACAAACGCACGTCGGCTTTCATTGAGTCTAATACTTCTAAATATTCACGTGTTTGGTCAACGTCTTCTTCAAATATTCGCCCCAACGTTTCCGTCCTCATGGCTTTTTTGACGAAGAATAAGTAAATAGCTAGCGCTTTAGCTGTAAGTTTTACAGGTACACCAGCCACATCTAATGTCTTATCCTTGGTCGAAATTTTTACTTTAATTTCCGAGCTATGAGCGCTATTCAAAGCTGATACAGTTTTTGAAAACGAATGGCTTTGCATTTGGTTGTAAATTGACTCATCAACCTGACGACGCATTCTTACAAACGGGATTTCAGCCAGGGTGACATTAGCGTCCTTGGTGTTTACGACCTTTTTTTTATCTCTCCCGACGATGTACTTGTCGTAAGGAGTTGGGTAATAAAATTCACTCACAAACTCAAAATCATCGTCTACGAACACATGACTCAGCACATCTTGCTCACGGCCATACAAAGACATTGCGTAGCCCATGTAAAAAGCCATTGTCTTTCGTCCGCCAGCAATTGAAGCATGAATCGCAACATCGTCATTACGAGTCAGCTCCTCTACTTTCTGTGTAATAAAGTCAGCCATGACGACTTGGTCTGCTTCGGCCTTTGCATCATCTAACACATTGCCTTCTTCATCAGAGATCAACCAAATATTGTCAGAACTAAACTTAATGTCTGGAAGTTGATAATCTTGTATTAACTTGTTCCAATGACCATCTTGAAATAACCCTTCTTCTAGCGTTAGCTTAGAGTTAGCGGTAGTAATCACAAATACTTCATCAGGCATTGTTTTACCTTGATGATTCAATGCAAACAACGTTTCAGTTAGGACTTGAGGACTTGCGCCTGTTACGGCTACCAAAATATTTTTCAAAATAGGCTCACTAAGTTATTTGGTCTTGTATGAAAAAGAAGGACTTAATAGTTCTGCTATCGTCTAGATACCATAAAATTCGTCACCATCTGTTTGGTCTGTTTCCTGATTGATAATCTTTCCACAGCCTAAACACTCTGGAGTTAAGTCAGTTGGCATCATGATTATCAAACCACAATGTGGGCATATATCACCTTGTGTTAGCATTCACTTAGTTCCCCAAACGCTACAATGTAGCTACCGCCCCAGCCAGTATTGTGCTCTATACAAACACCATTGCGAACTTTCAGCATGCTACAAAGCTGCTCTACCGTAAGTTCAACATCAGAAATATCAAAACCAACAGCTTGAGATAATTCATTGTTGATATAAACAAACTCACCAGCTTCTAAACAAAAACCGAATAGAAACGTCGGATCTTCCTCAAGCTTATCCCAACTCTGCACGCCCTCTCCTGCAATTTGAACTCCAGAAAACGGGGCGAACAGCGGTGTCTCATCACCTTGAATTTTTACCAATTGTATCGTCATATGCGCTAAACCCTTGTTTGTTCGAACGCTATGATAAAAGTTAGATAATTCAGATTGGTATTCTTAAGCTTATGAATGCTCAAAATGAGAAACTCCCTGCGTGTTTGAGCTGAGAGTTTATAGAAAGAGTCATATTTGGGTAAAGTAGCTAAGAAGTTTACTTGCAAAACCTATAGATAAAAGACACTAATCGCACCCTTAGCCACAGTGATACTTTTGTCATATACAAACCAAAAAAGAACAAACTCATTAACAAAACATCCACCAATTGGTTACCAGTTAGCCGTACTAAGCTAATATTTAGTACAGCTATTAAGGCCGAATCAAGAGACACAACCAATACAATGCCGATAATAAGTTCAATTACAAAATTACTGCTCGATTCTGGTTCTCTCATCAATCTTTACTTTTCAAATAACGTTTAAGTGGCGGCCACACCATTACAATCGCGGTAACTAGAGTGATACTTCCAGATATAGCCCAAAAGGTTAGATTCATTTGTTCTTTTGTTAATGCCATAATTGTGGCTATAGAGCTGGCGGGGACGAGCAAAGCAGCCACAAGTGATACTAACAACAAAACCGTGTTGGATGATTCGTCTTTCTCTTGCTTCCATAACGCATGGTTATGCTCCAGCTCGACGAATGCTTTTTGTTCTATTAACTCTAAATCTGCTTGGCAGCACAGATATTGATACAATCTCTCTGCAAAAGGGTAAGTAGAGACATGAGACATTTTATACGATCGTCTAAATAGGGATATCCGTTCGTAAAGCCTCGCTCTTTGTTTGTTCGGGCTTAAAATCATCTCATCTTTAAAACGACCGAGCGTTGTTCGTTGGCAAATTACCGCGGCTAACAAATCAAGATAGTACTGGTTCGTCGCTAAGTTCCAGTTTAGTGATGATTCTCCTGGGGTTTGATCTACAAAAACAAGACGATTCAGATTAAATTGACAGCGCCAATCAGACCAGTAGTGAAATTGGTTCTCGATAAGCCTCTGTTTTTCGTTTTCAGAGAGCTTATACCTAGGGTTAGAAAAATTGATTCCTGCGCTAAGCTCACTCACACAAATAGTGTCAGATTGGTCAAAATCACTTACTTGCTTAATCCAAGAACAACTAACAAGCTCATGACCAAAAGCATCTTCTTCATAGTGGCTGTTATTGCTTAGAGGAAGGCTTAGTAAGTCACTAATGTGTTGCTTTAATCCTTTCTTTTGTTGTTCTGAATCCTCCCATAGACAAACATTATGCCTTTCCGTTCTCGGCTCCCATTGAAAAACAGTTCTATTGAGCTCAGCAATACTAGTTGCACTTAGGTTATCGCTAGATTCAAAATGCAAATAAAGCAGACTCACCTCGCCCATTTGGAGAAGCTGTAGCTTGGTAATACAGACCGAAAATTCGTGATTAAACGATTGTTGATTAGGTACCAAAGATAACAACGGGCTATCACTCAATTTAGCTTCAAACACGTAGCGACCTTGTTTCATTGGCCTTAACAAATCGGCACTAGATCGAGTATAGAAGCGTCTTATATCTTTGATCTCATGATCTTGTAAATCTTCGCTCCAATGTTTCCAATTTCCTGAGTTCACAAGTTCTAAAAATGATTTCTTTGAGATAAAGAGCGGTAAAAATCCCCACCCCTGCCATTTATACTCAGCCATTAAGCTTCAACCGCCTCTGTCTTGGGTAAATTATTACTGATCCTAGCTATAGAATAGCGCTCAGCAAGTACACGTACATGCTCTATCTCTTCCACCGATAGTGTATTTTCAATGTAAGCACTTAGCTTTGAATAAGGTCTTTCGTCTCGAGGAATTCTCATATACGAATCACATAAATCAGTGTACTCCCTTAGGCTAGATGCATCCTTTTGTAACTCTTCCTCAAGCAGACAGTAACGAATGGTCAAGCCAGATATACTTGATAGCCTACCCCAAGCTTTCAAGCCTATAGGCTTAGCAGGTAAAGCTTGAGTCCCACACATAAGGATGGCTTTCTGCCCTGACTCTAACCCTTTTGACAACCAATCGAGATTTGCTCGCGTAATATTGACAACTGGGAGACCGAACTCATCAAGTGTGACTTCTCCATCTCCAAAAGAGACCTTTTGCCTTTGATGAAACTCGTTTAAGTTACCTATGATATTTTCGTCATTTAATGCTGTAACTGTCGCCAATATTCCCTCTAAATCATATTCAACGCAGGTTTCTCCAAATGCCACAATCGCTCTTTGAGGCTTATTTTTGCCGACCAAAAAGACCCGTGTTTGAAGATAACCAGATGAGTACCCAATAATCTCGTCAAAGGATAATGCTTCGTCGGTAATACCAAGTGCTCTTTTCGAACTGACCTTTGATAAGTCTAATCCTTTAAGGTTAACTAATTGAGACTCTTCTAAGATATGGTTCGAGCTAATCGTACGTGTAAAGTCGCTAGAGCGAAGCTTATCTACCTCGGTGTAAGGTAACTTATACGCATCTTTCGGCAGCAGTTGTTCTGAAACAGCACAATAGCGATAGGCTCGCTGCACGGTGCGAATTGGGACACCGTGTTCAAGCGTCTCTTCCCCCAACGCTGTTAATTTAAACCTTCCATCAATAAAAGTAACAAAGGAACGGCCTGCCATTTCACTCAAGTGCTTTGTGACAAGTTTTTCTGCTAAACCAGTCAAAGTTACGATAGATTGAACAGAACTGACACCTTGCTCTATCAACTTGAAGATCATTAAATCTATATCACTTAACTCCTCTCTACTTCGCTCTTTTACCAATATTTTCACATTTAGAATAGGTAACAGACTATCTCGAACATAAAAGAGCGTTTCATCAGATCCGATCTGAGAATTTAGTACTTCAGCGTAACTCTTCAAGACATTGAAGTAAGGATTACTATTTGTTTTCTTTTTAGCCATTTTCACTTACCAACATTGTTTTAGAGCTAGGATTGTGTGTCGTTCTATATTTGTTTTGAACGCTTGGGCGCTTAACGACCTTTTCGTTTGGCAGAAAACGGCTCGCTTGGATTAGCGCCCCTTTCTCATAACACTGACTCTTCAGCAGCACCATCGCTCTCTTGAATTCCACATCATGAGCACTATCTCGGTCTGCACCTTTAGTCAATGTTTGAGAATCACCGATCATTACAAGCTGCTTCTTAGCTCGTGTTTGAGCAACATTAAGTCGGCGCCAATCCGCAAGGAATCCAACCTTACCTTGTCGATTCGAACGCGTGAATGTGAATATGATCAAATCTCGTTCTTGCCCCTGGAAACTATCTACAGAAGCAACCAGTTCATTTAGTGGCATCTTGAGTTCCAGTAGCTCACCACGCTTTTGTTCTCTGCGTATTGCGTTCTGGATAGCTTTCACGTGATTTGCGTAGGGTACAATAACCCCTATCTCTCGGTTCTCAGCAAGTTCTGGCATCTCCTGAATTGAAGACTTAAGAAGCTCAATAACTAGATTTGTCTCACAAACGTTATCTTGCACCACCGCTCTGCCTTCTTCCGATGTCGACTTTTCACCTTTATTTTCTAACCAAGTCGTGTCTATCCAAATCATCGGCTGTGGGCAATATGACAGTAGCGGCTTTTTCTTATCCATACCGACACCAGCAAAATAGTTGCCCTCATAAAAAGCTTCCGAGACAAAATCACTAATAATGGAAGGACAGCGGAATTGTGTATCCAGCATGATTTTTCGGTCGTCCGGAGCGGCATTCCATAGGTGCTCAAACCAACTCAGTCGATAAAGGTCTTTGTAGTCACCGAAGTCTTTAGCTTCAACTTCTTCCAGTACTTCATCACTGACGACAGGCGGTAACTGCTTATGATCCCCTACTAATATCGCTTTATTGGCTCGGGACAAAGGGACAATCAAGTTGTGTAGTTGTATCTGACCAGACTCATCTACGATCACAACATCAAAGTCGAGTTCTCTAAATAGGGCTTTGGTATTGATACCAATACAAGTAGCACCAACCACGTTTACGTTTTCGATTAAGATTTTATACAGCGCCTGTTGACGCTCGGTTTTCAATTTATTGAACCACTGCGTGAGGTTGCTATGAATACCCGAAACTTTACGCAATAGTTCATCCAATTGAACCAGTTCTAATTTCGTTACTCTTTCCTCAGACTGCCCTGGCAGAACTACCTCATCAACTAGGGAAGTGACCTTTCTAAAGTAACCATCAATCTGTTGATTACAGCTTTCAATAAGCTGTTGAGCTTCCTCTATAGACTTCTCTGTATTGGCAATAGAGGCTATAGTCGTTGTTCGTGATTCGCTAAGTTTTCCGGACTTTATATGAGAGCTTTCTATACGGCTATTGACTAGATTGGTCTTTTTAGTATTTATCCATCGAGAAACAGACTTAAAAATCGGCCACTCTTTTTGCTCAATTTCTTTTAATTGAGCATTTAATCGACGAATAACATTGTCGTGAGAAAGAATATGCGATTCTATTTCAGCCAACTCTACGTGTAAGCTTTTCTGCCTATTAAGATGATGGATGTGATCACTTTGAGCTTTATCTGCATTATCCATTTTCGCGATAATTTCATTTCTACTCGCAAGCAGTTCATGGATATAAGTGAGTTGAGACTCTAGGTTTTTCAGTGTCTCATCGGCTGAACTAAACATACGCGCTTGCAATTCAGCGGCTTTATTATCGAGTGTAATGTCCTCCAAGCAAGAGCTGATTTTATTTTCGTTGCCTATACGTAAACACTCAAAATCGTCTTCTTCAGCCAAACGTTCTAGAACATTGTCGACCGCTTTATTGTTTTGCGATGTCACAAGAACACGTTTACCCTGCGCCGCGAAGTACTTCACCCACTGAAGAATAACCGTGGTTTTACCTGTGCCCGGAGGCCCTAGAACCAAAGTGTAATCATTACTACCCGCACCACTATCAATCGCTTTGACTTGCGACTGTGTCGGTGGAAATTTACTTGGAGGTAATGGAACGTTAACTGGGGTAAGAGGCTCATGTTGATACACTTTAGCGGCTAAAGGTAACAACCATGGGTTTTTGGATGACTCTGACTCTAAAGAATCTACAACAGAATTTCTTACCTTCTTTAACGTCGGTAGAGCCGCAATAGCCAAAAGCGCTTGATCTGGTATTTGTGAATTTAACGCTTGTTTCTCGATGCTAACGTGAATGATAGGTTCATTCTCTACAGGGGTGAGATCCGCCACCTCTAATAATATATCTGTTGGCTCTCGCATTTCGTCGAGCATTTCGAGCAGCGTTGGTTGTACTTCAAGTAAGCGGGAATAATCAAATTCATCTAACGTAATTTCATAGTGAAGACGGTAGGTTGTTCGCTCACTTCGAGCGCTGATAGAGGTCGCATTGAAAGGCATACATTGCTGAGCCGCAATTCTTTCGAGTTCATATTCAGAATCAATGAAACAGCGCAACACATCGATCATCTCTTGCTCTTCGTAGCAAAGCGCCTCCTCTTCTGCTTGTTCTGGTTCTAGCTCCTCGCCCTCCACATTCCATGGAGAATTGATTGCATCGAGTAACTCGGTTGCGTACAAGCCATACTTAAACCTAATATCACGAGCTTCCAATCCATTTCCAAATTCGCGGCCAGTCAGAAACTCAATACCATCGAATTCAAGCAAAGTCCCGTGCTCCAGCATACGCTGACGGTCTTGGTTGTTGGCATAATAAATGCGACTTATCCAAAGCCTAGGTTTTTCTTCACTCTTGGCAACATTAATTGTGATTTTATATTTACCAATAAGTAAGGTAACGATGACGGTATCTTTCGGCTTAAATGAAGAAGCCCAAGCTTTATTAGTTAACTTTAGTTGGCTTATAACCGCCTCTTGCCCTTCACCATTGTCAGGCCAGTTTTTGTCCAAGTAATTGTTTTCTAAACGATACAATAGAGGAAGAACGGAATTATATTTAGCTGATTTATCTTCCGGCCAAAAAGGCACAGTTTGATTGTATGCAGACATTACGATTACCCCTTGCTATTGAGTTGCTTAGATGCCTCTTGTAAGGCTTTGACGATAGTAAATACTTGTTTACTACGCTGACTACAGTCGAACGTTAGCCCCTGTTGTAATGCATCACGGAGCTTTGATGGTATAGAGGTAGGCAAGTGAATGTTCATCTCATCCCAATCCGAATTATCAAAATTTGGCTGAAGTACCAATGGTTGGCCCGTCAATAAATAGTGAATAAGTTGGCAGAACGAAAAAATGTCCGACGACTGTGTGAGGCTCACGTGTCTCACAAATTCTTGCTCCGGGGAGCGATAATGTGCTGTCCCTTCCTCAAGGTAACGCTTTTGGTTGGATAAACCAAAATCAATAAAACTGACTCCGGCGACATTCTGATTTTTGTCACTGTGCACAATGATATTTTCTGGTTTCAGGTCTCGATGGGTAACACGATAACGATGAAGTTCAACCAACTTCCAACCAATTTTCTCTGCCAAGCGCAGGCGTTGTGCAAACTCTCTACGATTATTTGGTGCCGTCGTTACAAACTCATTAAGAGGCTTACCTTCAACCCAGTCCATGAGAAGATAATGCTTCTTTCCCTCTTGCCAATATTGATGGCACTTAGCTGCAACACCAAACGGCAAACGGTTCAGAGCAACAATCTCATTTTTAATGGCTTTACTAGCTTTAAGATCCTCGACCTCAATCTCTTTTAACCCGTAATACAAGCCAAGCTGAGGCAATTTGACGCGATAAAAAGCACGTTTCGTCGCTTCACACTGATAGATTACCTTTTCCTTGGGGTATTGTTTGGCATAGCCATTTGTTGTCATTTCCATGTCTTTAAGACCTCTATCACTTGCTCAATTGTTGGACGGTATTTAGGTGTAACGTGAAGTATTCTCTGCCAAAACTCAGCATATTGTCCTGATAGCTCTAACTTTTGGCACAGCTGTTTCCAATACGCTGGGCGGCGCCCCTTACTCACTAATTCTTTTGTCGATTGCTCAAACGGCAGTTCCCCACTTAACGAATAAAACACGACTAATCCCAGACTAAAAATATCGGAAGAAAACGTTAAAGACTGACCAGGTTCATTTACTTCCGGCGCTTGGTACTTCTGCTCGAACGTTCTTCTAGCATTTAGGGGCAGTGTCGCAACCATTTCTTGCTGACATAACTCGAAATTTATCAACATTGGCTCGCTTCGTTCGGTGACACGAATATTTGATAAGTTAATGGCTCGATGAATAATCTCGGGGTCACCCACGCTCTGAATCTGTTGGATGGTTTCTGCTAATTCGATCAGTAGGTTGAGTTTTTCTTCTCTTGTAGGGTTCGCACTAAGCCATTGTTCAAGTGTTACAGCAGGAGCTTTTTCAACGAACACATAAAACTTGTCTTCAAGTAATTCCTTATCTTGATAGCGTTGAACCCCATCCACTCGGCTTAAGCGCTTAAGCACTAGAGCTTCTCGGCCCAAGCTCTTGAGCTCGGTTTGGCGATGTACAGCACTTAAGTGATCTAAATTAAAGCACTTCGCCCAAACCTGTTCGTTAAATAGAACGGCGTTGTAAACGGTAAAGTAATCTGTTGATTCCGACTCAACCGCTTCCAGCTCTACTTCATAATCTCCAACGGTGATGGCACCTTGATACTGTTCAACAGGAGATGCCGTCAGTTCCTGAACGAGCTGATTTATTTCCGATTCAAACAAACGCCGTTTTGGTTTTTTACCGAATCGAGAGCGGCAGAACTTAACGAGTAGCGAAGACACCTGCTCGGTTTGCGCAACGATGACTTCACCCATCTCCATAAAAGGAGCCGAAACCGTTTGGCCATCATAAATACACTCAACATTGGCGTTACGATTCGTAAACAGTACTAAGCCAGTATTTTTTAATTCTGGCAGCAACGCTTTTAACTCAGGTAGATCACCAAACCTTCTTAAGGCTTCTCTGAGCTTAGTGACCGGATTCGAGAGGTAAGTGCGACCCATATCATTATCGACCAACAAGCTGTTTCGTTTGTTCGTGCACATATCAACTGCGATACTGCCGTGATGATCTTTCAATTCAAGCGGAATCACACCAAACGGATAAATAAGCAGTCCATCAAACAAACGGGATGAGTTTTCACTCAAGATCGGCGGGCAAGAGACAATTCTAAAACCTTCGAAAAGCGGTTGTGTGAAAAGTTGTGTTGCTAATTCAGCTAAGCCTCGGCGTTCATGTAAACGCTCTTCTTGTGCCCCAACAAACGGATTGTATGGCCAGTCATTTTCTACAAAAGAGTGCGAGTTCGACATCGGAAAGATAAGTGCAGACCAGTCTTGGTCAACAACCGCCGGAAGCAGTTTTTTTTGCAGTTGGCCACTGGTTAGAGCATCAGAGGTTAAATTAAGCTCACACATCATTTGGCTGCTTAAACCGTCACTGGTTAAAATGAACTTCGAAATCCCATCATTATCAAGGTTCATGTGATGAACGATAGGCGTGACCTCACTACCAACAACAGAAATAGGTTGTGATTCAAAGCCGCGAGATTCGGCTCTTTTAACCCCCTTCTCAACTCGATAAAGCCGAATATTTCCTACCCAAGACAATTCAAACTCTTCTGCCTTCTGAGTGATGATGCCAAATGTAGATTGAACCCCATTGTTGAAAAAGAGTTGATGCAGATCTTCTATCACTTGTTCCGCGACAAACAGCTCATTAGTTTGATTCACGGTTAACCAACTACTTAGCAGGTCTATCCCCCTAGCAACGTCGCAACCCGATACCAGGTCTGCGATAAGTGCCTGACGCCCTGATTGATGGATCCAAGTAAAATCGCCAATATTGTCTTTACCGGATACATCCTTAAACTGTAATTCCATAATATTTATCTAAGCCATTGTTTTATTATTCACCCAAACGCGTGCACATTTCTGGATGCTTGTTTTGATACTCGTCGATACACGCTTTGGTTTCTCTATATTCTTCTAAACCGCACAAACTGATGCTTAATCGATCCGACTGCAGGCCTTTTTCAGGTGCTGTTGAAAAGCCTTGCCCCGCTTTTATGGCCGCTTTATCACTGAGCAGATATCTATCGTGTATAAACCCATGTGGTACACGGATATAATTCACCAACGGTAAATCAACCATTGAAGCTTGATACTCGCGTTCAAAAACACCTGATAAATTACTGCAATCCATTGTGGTCACGATACTCACGGTGCGAACACCTGAGGATGTGGCCCTACGCAAAATAGCTTTGAGCAATGCATTACCTGGGAGTTTAAAATAGGGATCCGCAATGATTAGATCTTTTCCCACATTCAGTAGTGGAACAGTCACCTCTAAGAGATTGTGCTCGGTTTTATCGATCCAAAGTGTTGGAGGAATCGACCAACTCGTGTCTCCATCAATGATCTGCTCATAATTGATATGTTCTGCGCCCGCTTGCTCTGACACAACGGCGTTGAATGCTCTTAGTGAGTGTTGTGATGTCATCCAATTGAGCCAATTCTCATACCCACTCTGCAGTGTTGAATCTGCTCGATCTTTTGGTAACACAATGAAAGGATTCGCTTTATCTCGCTGCAACTTATTAAGAAAATTAGTCACTGACTTTTTCTTAGTTGGCGCAATATCGGAAGCCTTAACACTTTGATACGCCTCCCTGACCCACTCTTTAGTTGGGGCTATCAAATACCGACCATTTTCAAAACCAAAGGCACTTTTAAGCAACGCATAATAGTGATACTCCGACATACAGTGAGGGTCGAGTGCTATCTCCTTGTACATTAGAAAAGCTCCTCATCTCTTTCATCAAAGAAACCACTCGGCCAACCTGTTTCTAAATCACCATCATCGGTAAGCAGTGTTTTATGTGCCACAACTCCTGCATCAGAAGACTCTAGGTAGACAATAGAGAGATCCGCTTTGCTAACTGGCGTAAAGCCACTTGGCAACGCTTGATCTGTCGTTTCTCTGATACGGCGAAGTAAGCGCAGGATCAGATGCTCACTGTGAGTTTCAATGAGGTAGTGGTTTTTACTGTCTGTTTGAGTTAACAAATCACCCAATGAAACTTGTGCTTTGGGATGTAAATGCAATTCAGGTTGCTCACAACAAATCAGGCCACGCTTGTTCGATTCTGCTGCAACCACCAAGGGGAAAACTTGTGAAATACCGGCACCAACGTCACTCGCTGACACCTCAATATCATTTGAAAGGTCCCACAAGGTAACCACGTCGTGTTGATACTCTCGTGAAGAAAAATACTTATGGTTGACACCTTCGCTCGACGCTTCATCCAGTTGTCTACGTGTGAAATCACTAAACTTATCGCCATCACTGATATAGTCGATCCGCCCTTGCTCAGACTTTTCAACCAAGGCATAACCAAGATCAAGCCAATCACGGCCTGCCATCCAGCGGTTAACTCGATGAACCACCTCCATATCGGCATTGAAAATGGTGTCCCAACTCGCCTTACCCGAGTACCAATCCTTTTGAATCACCTTATCTTCAGCATCGAAAGTAGAATCAGGAATTTGTCTTAGCGGCCCAATAGCAACACTGTCTGAAAGAACATCGTTTAGGTTGGCGAGCGATGCGACAATCACATCACTAAAAATCTCCTCGATTCTGCGAGTAATCAAGTCATGTTCGGACTCTAAGCTCGTTTCTAACCTTTTATCTAGCCTTGGTAGTGCACCTGATCGAGATTGAAAGTGAAATGGAGCGTGAACAAACCTTCGTTGACTATTCGGTAACAATACATCTATCGGGGTAGAGGTTGCTGCTTCTAAAACATGGTGATGAAATTCACCGCAGGAGCCATCTTCCCGATAAGCCATTTCTGTGTCATCTTCGTCATCCGTTTTAAATAAAGGATGAAGATAGTTAACTCGGCTCACTTCAGCGTTGTCGTTCGGCTTGGTGTTCTTCACTTCCAGAATGAACTCGTTGTCTAACCACACAGATTGGCGGTAGACAAACGCTGTTTTTTCAGCGTGAGACCACTTGATTTCAAACTCAATCGCGATCTCGTCGGCCCATTCACTAGGGCTACTCATATTGAGTAAAGGTTCAGATACAGACTCACCTAACTGAGCCGCTTTTTGATGTAAACCCTCAATAAACCAAGTGCTATCATCGAAGCTGTGTCCTGCTTGATTTTTTGGTTTCTGGTACTCAACCTTGATTACCATGGTTTTAGAGAGATCTTTACCGTTAATAAGATTCTTAAAGCCGCCAACGTATTTATTTCCGAGCGCTTCAATTCGCTGAGGGTCACATTGCCCCTTATTGATAACATGCTGTAAGTAAAACAGAGCCATAAGGACACTGCTCTTACCGACACTATTTGGGCCGAACAATAAGGTGACGGGTGCAAACTCGATAGTTTGTGTTTGCTGGAATGAGCGGAAGTTGGTTAGAGATAGCTTGGTGATATTCATGTTCAGCGGTAATCATTAACTTTGAGTGGTTATGCTGATACAAATCAGCGAGTTAACTCATACTATTATCATCAAATTGCATATATTTATAGAGTTGACATCACATATACAAATTAAAGATTGAGTCAATACTATTTAGTGAAGGATGGACTGCAAATCTCAACATTGATAACAACACAAAATGGTGGGGTTGCTATTGTTTAGGCATAACGATGATTTGAACACCTATTGTTCTAACATGCCGAGTGATGAGGCTCTATATGAAATATGTCTTAGCTATTCTTTTTCCTGCCATCGGCCTCATGATTGGTTCGCTGGCCATACCTTTCGGGATCTTCATCGGAGTCTTTAGCTACTTTTTCGTCTCTCACATGACTGAGACAAACGACTTTCCCCCTATGGCTTCAACTTCAGATTCAGCTTCAGATAGTGAACATTCAGACACCACGCCCGATAACGAACAGGATGATCTGTTTGAATCCGACACTATTGAAAGCACTCTGTTTTCAGAAGACACCACAACGTTCGATGACAATGCAATTAACCCTGCAAACGGGTTACCTATGATCGGTGGCATAGGAGGTGTGGATGTGGAAGGCAATCCATTCGGCATAGATTCATCAGATAGCTTTGATAGTACTAGCCTCTTTGACGACTCGATCAGTTCACTGAGTGACGATAGCATGAACAACAGTTTGTTCGACGACAGTACAAACAGTTGTTTCGATGACACTAGCCTATTTGACGATGACAGTTTTGGCTGCAGCAGTTCAAGTTTTGATGACCCGTTTTCGTAACTGAGCCTGTTAGTCATTTAAGGGTTTGAGCGGGATTGGCAATAGAGGGTGGCCATTGTTGTTGATAGCAATGCTGAAGAACCTCAGCATTGCTAATTTGAATAAGTATCTTAGGTTTGGGTTTACAATTCGCCAGAGAAGGCTTTTTGGGATAACGATTCAAATAACTCATTTAATTCTGAGTTGACTTGTTTGTCCAAATTAGAGTTGATCCATTTAAGAACTTCAATGAACTTATCCTGAAGTTCTATCGGTGGGTATGGAAACTCTAATTTATCTAAGATCCCAGTGTTCATATGTGTGAATGAACCATCCGGACCTGTTTTAAGGCGACCTACACGACCTTTACAGTATGTCATAAGTGACACAAAATATTCAGGACGTAAACGGTTGGAAAAGCGAACTCGGATTAAGTTGGTACTAATCAGTGAATCCTCAAACTTCGTCCGTACAACTCCCATTTTCCCTACAGTTCCAGCGCGAGAAATGATCACGTCTCCATCTTCCACGCCATAAGAAGATATTTGCTCATATTTTTCAGGTGTAATCCATAAGCGCGGGGAATCAAAGAAAATACCACTCAATGATATATTATCCATGTTCCAAACAGGGACCCCTGTCTCCACAAACTCTTCTTTTTTTAATGCACTACCAAAAGGACCACATTTTGTTCCTGTTTTCTCATCCATGTAAAACTCTTTGAGAACGGACATTCGAAACCCTTTCGGATTAGTCACCGGATCACCAAACATATCCAAAAAGACGCTGCGTAGGAACTCATCGGCTAGGTCAATGGCTTGCTTGCGCTTTTGGCGGATGGCATCAGCTTTATCTAAAATGGCTGCAATGCGTTTTTGTTCTACTAGCGGTGGGAGCGGGATTCTAAACTCTTTTAAATCGGTTGCGGACAAGTTCGGTTGCGCAGCACCATTTTCAAAATTATCTATTTCACGTCTACAAAGGTTACTAGCAAAATAGTGTTTTAAGTAACCCGTGAACACTTTTTCAGAAGGCCGGACAATAACTAATGATGATGCAATAGCCCCTGTCATTTGCTCTGTAATTAGCGCAAATTTACCAATAGAGCCACGAAGACAAAATAGAATGTCTCCTTGAGCTACTTTGCCGCTACTTAATGAATCGTACTTTGCTTCAGTAATGTAATTAAGGCTACAAGAGTCAATACTATGTTCTTGGCTTAGACTGCCTGCATTTATGAAAGCTACACCCTCGTCGACAAACGAGCCTTTAGCAGGGTAGTTCTTCCCTCGGTCACCATTGATAAATTGAGCTATTTCTCCCAATGAGACAAAGTTTTGACTCATAACATCCCCTCCAACTCATTCAAGTCAGCCAGAATCTCATTCTCAAGCGCTTTCAGCTTAGCAAGAATCACCTTAGGGTCCTCATACACTTCTTCCTCATACACCACTTCTTTGTAGCGGTTGATAGAAAGGTCATACTTTTGCGCTTTAATGTCTTCAGCTGAAACCATAAAGGCTTTCTGCGTTTTATCACCAAACTCTTCTTTCAATGTGGCTGTATCATTCGCTTCGTATAGCTCGCTATAACGCTTCCATTTCGCGAGAGCTTCTGGAATATCATTATCTTTGATTGGGTTACGCTTATCATCTAGTGAATAGCCGTCTGCCTGCATGTCATAAAACATAACATTGTCGGTGCTGCCGCCTTTGGTGAAGATAAGAATTCCAGTAGATACCCCAGCATACGGCTTAAATACACCGCTAGGTAGTGAGATCATTGCCTCTAATTGGTTGTTTTCAATCAGTTTTTGACGTAAGTCTTTGTGTGCCTTTGAACTGCCAAACAAGACGCCATCAGGCACGATGGTTGCGCTGCGGCCGCCTAGCTTAAGCATGCGCAGGATTAACGCCACAAATAGCAGCTCGGTTTTCTTGGTTTTCACCATTGAAAGCACTTGCGGATTTACCGACTGCTCATCTAGGCTACCCTTAAACGGTGGGTTAGCTAGAATTTTGTCGAAGAAATTCTCTTCTTGCGCTTTGCCTGCAAAGTTCTTATTCAAGCTGTCTTGGTAGGTGATATTGGCAGAGCTTACCCCGTGTAGCAGCATGTTCATTGCTGAAACGCGTAGCATTGTGGTGTCGAAGTCAAAACCCCAGAACATTTTATTATTAATGTGATCTTGGTATTCGTGCAACATGTCACCGGTGTAAACGTTATTGCCGTCTTCATCCTGGTAAATGCTTTCTGGGCTGGTGTGAGTGCGCGTTAGGTATTCCATTGCGCGAGAAAGGAAGCCCGCGGTTCCACACGCAGGGTCACAAATCACATCTGTTGGTTGCACATCCAGCATTTCAACCATCATGTCGATGATATGACGAGGTGTACGGAATTGTCCGTTAATGCCAGCAGAAGAGAGCTTACTCAGTAGATATTCGTAGATATCACCTTTAACGTCACTCTGCTCGAGCGGAAGCTTATCAACCATTTCAACAGCAGATAGCAGTACCGATTCACTGCGGATCTCCACATCAGCATCCGCCATAAACTGCGCAATGTCTGAACCGTTTAGCTCGATATCAGAAAAGTGAGGAAAAACGTTGTTACGCAGGTGAGGAAGCAGTTCTGCACCCGACATGTTTTTGAAGTTTTGCCAACGCAGTAACTGACCTTCAGGCGTTTCCGGAAACTGGCGATTAAACGGTTTACCTGTACGTTTAGCCTTTTTCTCTGCCGTGGTTTCTTGCATATCTAACATGCGAGAGAACATTAGGTAACTGATCTGTTCAATTACCACTAGCGGGTTGGTTACCCCACCTGTCCAAAACTTTTCCCACAGACCATCGATATCGTTACGTAATTGACCAGTTAGCATAATGCGCTCTTCTTTTAGTGGCTGTTAACTTTGCAAACAACAAAGTTAAGAGGTGTAGATTATGAGATTTTATAATGAATAAGGGAGTTCGTAACCTTACAAACTCCCTTTTCGGTGTTTTGAATGACCGTTTGGTTAATGTGGCATCAAAAATGGCTGCATTAACGCTTCAAGCTCGTCCGCTTTTGAATCGGTGAAGATATCTAAGCCTTCGCCATCGGTTAGGCGCTCAAACGGCCCCTCGTATAAATCTGCGACTTTGATACGCCCGTTCTGACAAATAAAGCGTTTCAATTGATTCAAAAACTGCACTTGCTTGTAGCTAAGTTGGTTATTTTGAATGAAATCGGTAAAGCGTTGATTGACCAGATCGGCGTCTAAGCCTACCAACTGAACCAACGTTTGGCTCAGTTCTTGTGACGTTCTGCCATAAAATGCGTTCAAGGCATTCGCATCAACACCGGGGTGCTGCGTTAAAATTGTTGAAGTCAGTGATTTTAGTTCATCTTCTGTCACTGCTTGGTTGTTATGAATCTTCTGTAATACAGGATTATCAGCGAGCATTTTATCGAGAATGTCTTTCAAACGCTTACGGTAAACCATGGCTTCCGTTTCATCACCGATAACCACCACACGGTCAGTTTCACGAACCTCGCCATCTTGTGCTGTGGTTGTTTGAATATTCTCATAGGGAGACAGTTCTTTCTTTTTGAACTTCATAACCCCACGCAGTTTAGTGCGTGTGTTTTCAAGCTGCTCTAGCGTAATATCTTGCCAGTATTTCTGGGTTTGCACTCTTGCGATTTCATCGCCTTGTTTGCGCACTTCTGTAATGGTCACTGCTAGGTTTTGTAAGCGAGAGATGTAATCCGCTTTTAGGTTCTCGATCTCGCTACTGCCAGATAGCTGCGCACTTTGAATTTGTGAGGTTAAGCGATCCAGCATTGAGGCATCTTTGTCTTTTAGTGTGCGATTTCCCATCAGAGGCGCGATTGTAGTTTCCAGTAAATGCCTAGTGGAACCATTCATTTGGAGTAACTGATCAGTTTCTTGGAGCTGTTTTACGTTTCTCAGCTCACGGCGAACGGCAATTGCGCCTTCGGGTAGGTCACAAATATCCGCTTTCATCTGCGCGCAAGCGAGCTCAAAGGCTTTAACGTCGGCACGCTTTTGAGCTTCATCGGCAAGTTGTAAGCGTGCTTCAAAGACGGTTTGCAGCAGTGAACGGCTAACGCCAGTGTCTGCTTCTACATACTCTTCTTCAAAATATTCAAAGTTGCCATAGTGGTCGAAAATCAAGAACTCTTCTTTGTCTTTATCGGGGCCAAACAGATCTGGACAAAGTCTTGTACCACGCCCAATCATCTGCCAGAACTTCACCCAAGATTTCACAGGGCGTGCAAACACAAGGTTGACCACTTCTGGAACATCGATACCGGTGTCCATCATGTCTACTGAAATAGCGATACGGAAATCGTTATCTGGCTTTTTAAACTCGTCAATTCGAGCTTCTGGTCGATCAACGGCATTGTGGATCACCTTACACACTTTACTGCCGTATTGTGGATACAGATCTTCACAGAAGAGTTTCTCAAGTTGTTCAGCATGCGCTTGGTTTTGCGCAAAGATGATGGTTTTCCCCACTAGCGACTTAGTGGCATCTTTAATGCCATTTTCCATCAAGTTCTCTAGGATGGCACTGTCGGTTTCGACACTGAAAATCTTCTTGCCAATGTCTTTGCCTTTAATGGTGGTATTTTGCGCCTCTTCTTCTCCGAGATCTTCTTCAAGCTGCGCTTGTTGTTCTGGAGTGAGTTTGCTGTAGTGGATACCATCACGTAAGAATTCGGTAGTGAACTCTTTTACTCTGAATGGATTTAGGAAACGTGGCTCATGCGAGATCGCTTCTGCTAGGTCGAAGTTAAAGGTTGGGTCGCCATTTTCACATCCAAACAAGTCATAAGTGTTACGCGCAATGAACTTGACTGGTGTTGCAGTTAAACCTACCTGCATTGCATCAAAGTAGTCGAAAATGTCACGATAGCGGTTATAGATACTACGGTGTGATTCATCGGCAATGATCAAATCAAAGAAGCCTACATCCAATTGTGAGAATCGGTTCATCATACCTGGGTAAGTCGAGACGAATACACGAGCTGACTGGTCGACTTGGTTTTTCTCCCCGATGACACAACGCGGTTCACTTGGTAAAAAGTCTTTAAACGCTCCATCGGCTTGACGGCGCAACTCTTTACGGTCACACAAGAATAGTACGCGCTTAACCCAGCGAGAACGAAGTAGCAACTCAACTAATGCAATGGATACACGAGTTTTACCCGTTCCTGTTGCTTGAACAATCAGTGCCTTACGGCGCTGATTTTGGAATTGGTTGGTCACCGATTTGATCGCCTCAATCTGATAAGGTCGACCTGCGATGTCTGCGCTAGGGTTGAGTTGTTCTAAATTTGGATCTTTATGTAAATGCTGGTATTGCAAAAACTTCAGGCTATCTTTGGAATAGAAGCCAAACACCTGACGATAGGTGTTGTATTGCTTGGTATCCCAAATACAAATCTCATAGCCATTGGTATAAAACACAATCGGCTCTGGACAGTTATGTTGCTTTGCTAGACCTTCAGCATAATAGCGAGCTTGCTCCCTGCCTTTTTGCATATGTTCACGCGAACGTTTCGCTTCGACAACGGCAAGTGGCGTACCGTCGTCGTCCCAAAGAACATAATCAACATACCCTACTCCGGAGTTTGTCGGTTGGTGTTCGACTTCAACTTCAATGCCTACTTTTTCTGGATCGTTAATATCCCAACCCGCCTGAGCCAGTAATGTATCAATTAACAACTGACGAGTTTTATTTTCATCCCATTGAAGGCTGTTCGCCGTTTGTTGACTACGCGATTTCGCCTGTGCTTTTGCTTGCTTGAGTTGTTCAGCCGTTAGCTCGACCTGAGTTTCTGCTGCTTGTCGCTTCTGGCGCTCGCGCTCTAATTCATCAAACAGCGCTTGTTGCTTCTGTTCGTTCTCTTCAATAACTTTATCAAGTTGCTTTTGCGTTAAAGAGTTTGAGGTAGGTGCCTCTGGGTATACAAGCTCTTTGAGCTCGGATACTTGAAAGCCGTAATAGTTAATCGCAAGGTATTGAGATAAAGAGTGAGCTGTACCCAGTGCCGCATAAGCTTTACGCGTCGAACCGTCACCACCATGTGCAGTGTCATTCCCTTCTACTCGCAAGAAATGAAGCTGATCTCGAAGGCGTGATTCAGTGACATCAATAAAAGCATCGTTCTTTAGCAGTTCCATAAAGCTTGCCTGCGGAAGCCTTGCTAAACCATCAATGGCATAAATCTCTTTGGTGACTTCTTCGGCAAAGCCACGCAATCGCGTAATCGCGCTGCCAGGGTCTAAATGTAGGATCTGCTCAGCGAGGTATCCTAAATTTGCCAGTTTTTCGTTATGTTCACGAATGAGTTCGAAGTTTAAAGAAGTCGCCATAAGCCATTGATACTCCAAATTTGAATTGCATACCTTATATCAAATAATTGCTCTTATTACGATGACCGTGTATGCAATTGAGTTATATATTTCCTCTGAAACAATGCATAACATTTTATGCAGCAAAAGTCGGAAATAGTGCCAGTTATTTGTAAGTCTTTACACGAGTGGGGATCACCACGACATCAAGGTTATGCTCTTAAATAGAGCAAAGCCTGATTGTTTGTACATGATAGATACCTTTCATTGACGAGAGGTATTCTAATTGAAGCGCGTAAATGATAGCGACTTATAAGCTTACATCTCATACCAATATAGCCATTCAACGAAGCTATTAAATGTCATCTCTTTGTGTCTAATAGAACCATCATCTAGCACTTTAATATTTTCTTCAATGCAGCCATTGCACTTCACAATGATAGTCTTGCCTCTTAGGGTCGCTTCATAGCTTTTCTTACCTGTAACGAGACATTCGTCATTGTTAAAATGTGCGATAATTCGTTGAACTATTTCATTTTCCATCATTTTACTCCCTTAATTCAGAATTGAGCGTAAGCCGTCAACACTCAGAGGATTTGTTCCTCGATGTAAAATTGAATGGCAGTTTGAACAGACTGGGATTAAGTCTTTAACTGGATCTACCTTGTAGCTTTTAGCGATGGTATTAAGGGGCTTGATATGATGAACTTCAATGAACCCCGACCCATGAGGTCCGTACTTTTTCGCAAAGTCGAAACTGCAAATCTGGCATCTTGTACCGTAATATTCGATACATGCTTTTCTTGCCTTTGGATCCCTTTCATATTTATTAACAGTGACTTGTTTAACAGCTCCTTCAACATACTCCTGTGGCTCTTGTGTATTGATTTCACCACTGATCGAAGAATCATCAGCTTGTTTAAGACCCCAATAAATTTTATCAACCTGATTCTGTGCGCTGACATCTGTTAACTTACCTAAACCTTCCGGTGTAATTTCTCGCACAATGATGTAGTAGCCTGAATCTGGGTTCCCCCCATTAGGGTTAAGACCAATCATTTCTACTGGTGTACCAGCGTACGTTTCAAATTTGTGCCCAATAGAAAAATTGTACTCAAACAGATCACCATCATTGTCTCTAACCACGTTGAGCGTTCGATTATTAACTTCGGTAAATGTGTAGGTTGGTTTCTGGCCATGTTTACTGGCTTTTCTTGTATATTTAGTCATTTAGAACTCATCGGTTTGGAGTAACTGTAAAAATATCGAATAATTATCAGAACAAACTATCAAAATCGCCTTCACTTTGTTGTGATAATAGCTCTGACCATTTTTCTACCAATTTGTACGCTGTTTTTGTGCAGTAATCTGCGCCATCTTCTCGCTCAACACCAATAACATGCTGCTCAGTTAACAGTAAATAAGCCGCGAGTTGCTGAAGATTGCCTGTTTGTGCCAACCGATTAACATCAGGCTCGTATTGCGAATACTCTTCCGCCAAATCTTCATCCACCTCATCAGGGGCATAAACCCCAATTGGGTCCCATTCGGTTAGCAGCACTTCACTCACTGTTTGAGAAAAGCCATTGTCAGCTTTTGCTGCCGGTAGCGTGGCTAACATCGCGTTTAGCAGTTGAGTAATACCGTTGCTAACCACCTCAGCACAGTTCAGTTCATTCGCATACGCAAAGCCATGCGATCCGATTAACTCGTTGGGTGACTCGTCCCAACCGGGCAGATAAGCGTGATAGCCCACCAATGGGTTCTCTTCCTTCGCGGCGTTATAATCAACGCACACGACACTCTCGCTCACAGGTTGCGGAAACGGTGTCAGGGGGAGTGTGTAGTGGCCGACGATGACAGGAAACAAAGGTGGCGTGTTGTAAGCCATTGCACCACACTCAACGGGCGTATCGGGAATGGATGTTTTTTGAGCAGCTGGAATCACCGCCAATTCTCGATAGCTATCTACTGCGTACTCGTCTTTCCACCAAGCAACACGAATGTCGTTACGCTCAATGCCATTCTTATCTGCAAAGCTAATGCCTTGTGGCAAATGTGCTTCTGGCCCTTTAAGCAGAGTTTCAATTAGACCAAACAGTTCGTGATTACGGTTAAAAGCCTCTTCCCAATGTTCTGATTTTAGTGAACGGTCTGGATTAAGGTACTGCTCTAAGCGTGCGATGCTCTCTTCGTGCCAGCAGGCATGAATAGCACGAATATCGCCACAATTAAGATACAAAGGCAGGGTCATAAACCACTCGACCCAATGTTGATGTAATGGCGAGTCTTCACCAACCTGCGCGAGAAAATGCGCGTGTTGTTTTTGATTGCCTGCTTTACTGCGATCGCGAAGGTGCTTTCCGTCAGCGCCCTTTAGGTACCAACCCACCGCATTAAACTCGTGGTTGCCTAGTAAGCAAAGCGCTTGTTTATTGTCGACTAAGTTTTTAACCGTATTCAGCGTCGCGATATGATCGGTTGCTGAATTTGGGCTGTTATCAACTAAATCCCCAATGAAGACAATGGTGGTATTAGAGTCATCACTCTGTTCTGGTAGCCCTTGGCTGTCGAGCAAAGTGGTTAATTTATCTTGCTGAGCATGAAGATCGCCAATAAAAAACACGCTTTCCAAATGATGCTGTTGCTTAAACTGTAACCCTTGCTCTAGCTGCAGACAGCGCTGCTCAAGCATTGGCCGCATCACCTCTTGCCAATAACGTATATCAAGTAGCCCACCCGACATACCACCTTGATTAAGAGACTCGATATAGATGTCATTGCTGTCGTTTGCTCGCCATCCGACTAGTACTGCTTCACTCGATGCAAGCCTTGCTTGCTCAAGTAGTGTCACAACGTAATCATCCACCCATTTAAGTAAGCCTACGGTGGTGTAGCGGTCGCTATTGGCGATTAACTCGACGGGTAAGATGGACCATAATGCGCTGTTACCACGCAGGCCGTATTGGTTTAATTCACTGAACAGAGTGGTAATATATTTGCTTTCAATTAAGGCCAAGGAGTGCTCCTACTGCTGACGCTGTTTATTGATGATTATCGAATGGTGAGTGGGTTATTGAATCGCCCGCTGGCTATTGGGCGATTTTATCCTCGCAATATTGCCAACTCGTGACTCCTCGCTATGTAGCGTTTATATCGGTACTGCTGCATAAGATTCATGAAGGTTCCTTGTCACGATTTATTGGACTGCTACGATATACGATATTACGTTTTGATTATGTGACCCGTTTACCTAAAATAAAATGTGTGGGATATTGGTAAGCTTACAAAAAACAATCAATTTATCTTGGCTTTTCTTGCTGATTCAAGCCAATCAAATATAACTTTACGGGTACTTTCGGTTGCTAGTTTATTTCGAGCGCCAGCAATTTGATCGATTTCAAAGGGAAATGATTTGCCGGGAAGAATACTAACCCCAATGGTCATTCGCTCAGGTTGAAAAAGTCTAAATACAGCATACCGACCTTGAGCAATACGGTTATGATAAACAGCGATACAATGGCGCATCTCAGCGCCTTCCTTGCATAGGTCATCATAATCTTGGATCTGCTCTATCTTGTCTGTCTTACAAAGGTAGAGCATATAGGGTATATTGGCGTCAATGGGCCTCATAGACTGTGTTCGAGCTAAGTTATGTCTTTGCACCCAATCATCATGCAACGCAACCAAAGCCTCATTGTTTTCAAGGCGAACAATGTTTTGCATTGGCTCTTGTACTCCCAACGCTTGACCAAGTCGCAATGAATCTTCGATGCATAACGTTAGTTTTAGTCGCGTTGTGTAGCCGATGTTCTCCAATGATTGACCTAGACGTGTACCTGTCAGAAATGGATGTGTATTGTCTAATGATAAGCTAGAGAAGTTGATTTTTTTGTAATGACTGAACCTCTTATAATGGCAAGTTCTGGCATCAAGGAGCTTCATCACGTGGAAGATTTCCCCCGCACGTTCATACGTCAAATCTAACTTATCGATAAATCTTAACGCAGACTTGGTGCCTGCAAGTCCAAGTTGCTCTAGGATCTTTCTTTGTCCCTGATTTGCTAGTCCTAGAGCCTGTTCATTATCAACAGGGTAATGCTCACAGAGCATCGCTAGAATAATCGGTCGGACATTTAGTATCTCTCTAGCGTTGACACTATTAGCTGCAAGCCAGAGCATTTGGTACTGGTGATCTGGAAAAATTTCACTCTGAGCTAACAACGGTTTAGGAATGGCAGATAACCACCCATCTCTGGTCGCCTCATTACAGATAAAATCTAGGCCAATACCAATACCTCCCTCAATCATATCTTGTCTACCATCTGGATAGTTGCGATAAGCCGTTAAGCGATCGCTCCAATGACAAATAACGATATCAAAGTTATATCCTATTGAACTAGTAGGTATAGTTGCTAAAGAAGTTTTCATATTATTCAAACACCAAACTGTTAAACGATAGCGGGTTAATTTTTTTCACCTTAAGCGGCCTCTAAACGAGAAATGATGGCTTCTAAAGGCAGGTCTTTTTCACGGATTAACTCAACAACGGCTTCAATATCTTGTTCGCGGTTCAAAGCTAACGCATAGTTTAAGTCATCAATGAGTGTTAGTGCCTGCGCTTTGGTCAGATTTCGTAGCAAACTCACTCGATTATCCGCTGACATTGTCATCAACTCTAAGGCGGAATCTTTGGTTTGTTTACCTGAATGAGCAATGTTCTGCTTTTTTGCTTCTTTAGAAGTGGTTAGGCTTTCTTCTTTCTCCCTCTCTCTCGACGGAGAATCTATGCTCACGACAGTCGTAGCTCGAAACTCTCGAACATCAGACTCGTTCATCACGGTTTCTGCAGGTAAAGGTTCAAGACTCTTCTGGTTACACTTGTTTTTATTAACGAGAAGTTCAGCGTAATAAGCCATTGTTGGCAGCATGAAATTTAAATGCTTTAGAATTGCTTGCTCAAGCTCTTTCATTTCATTTCGCTTTATGTAAACACCGTCTTTACGAGCCTGTAGTGCGAATGAGATAGAATGTTTTACCGCATCTAAGCGATTCGAGTTGATATCCTCTAACTCATGAGTCTCTAAAACACGAGTTTCTTCTTGAGACTTCAAAACAGGCAAGCGTGTGCGCAGCGATTTGATGCACCCCTGTATTAGCTTATCGTTAGATACCACTATCGGATTTGGTAATTGAGGAGTCGGTTTGCAATCATCCTCTTCAACTTTACTCGCTCTAATTTCACGCTTTACTTCAGCCATGAAATTATTAATGGATTTAAAATCAGATGGCGTCGACCCAGTAAAAATAGGCTTAGGCACACCATCAATAAGTACTTTTAAGTGATTTGTTTGGGTTCTTTCATAAGTGAAAGGCGTATCGGTACCAAGTTGGTCATTTAAGAACTTGATTACACGCTTTTGGTATTTGCTGTAGCTAGATAGTTTGCACATGATAGGCCTCTCAATTTAAGTCATTTCGTTGAGAAGCATAATATTAGAAAGGGACATACGAATAAGCTTCATAAGCTTGTGAAAACCGTTTTGGCTAAGAAGAACTCGTTACTTACGGATTTTATTCCGTGAGGCTAACTTATGATCGGCACAATTTAAACTGGACATTCTATTAAGCGAAAACAATCAAACCTAAAAAAATCGGCGTTCAATATTCCTATTATGATAAATGTAAGCGTGTCACGAACCCCGCATTCTAATTAACCAGCACGAAGAATAAGATCATCTCTCCAACCCAAAGGAGAGTTGAAATGGTAAAACGACGCACCAACCTAGAATGGCAAACACTGTTTGAACAATATGAAAGCAGCAGTGTTACCCAACGCGCTTTTTGTGAAGAGCATGGACTGA
>NZ_JBFSUL010000072.1:0-26218 GCF_041467395.1 Vibrio sp. 10N.247.310.98
CTCAGGCCTTGAAAGCCGCTTAACAGAAATGTCCAACTTTACGGGGTCACTTCATGTATGCTGGCTTTGAAATTCTTAATAAGTTTCTATTCGTTATTTCGCTTTAACTACTTATCGATTTATACCAATTTCATCTCTTGGATGATGTCCGAAGCAATCTCTGGCTTCGTGCTTGTTGGTTTCTCGTGTAGGTCGGCTTTCAATTGTCCCTTACGGTTACTTAGGCCCGCTTCAAGTTTCTTAAGTGCTGCAGCGATAGCTGGGTACATAACATCGTCTGTCGATTTTGCTGTTACTCGTACACCTTCGTAGTTGGTGAATACTTCAACCTGATGTTGACCGTGTTCTTTAGTAATGATGATGTCGCAACTGATCAGTGATGGGAAATGGTTAGATATCTTCTCGAATTTACCTTCGATGTCTTTGCGTGACTCGTCGTTAATTGATACATGATGTGTTTGAACATTTATTTTCATAAATCATACCTTTCCAATGACTGTGTCATTTAAACGTAGCAAACATCGCATAGATTAACCAACTGAGAATTAGCACATGTGTGATTGACTTCAGTGTTATCAAATATTCTCTTGTTACTCCCTTGAAAGTCCGATGAACTGAACGCATATTATGTTTCGTGTTTTAAAGACATGTTCAAAAAAACTCCATCCTTGATAATTTGCGCTAACCTACAGCGAATTCCCAGTGAATCTCTCTTTATCGGTTTTATAATTCCGAACTTGTCACTCCATTGATTTTCTTTCCAGCTCACTCACTTTTTCTTCTTTGATTAAAAACTCAGCTTAAGTTACTAATTTATAGACACTCAACTGCCCACTCCATATTGAAGTGAAACTCTCCTGCTGTGAGTTGAGACTCGGGTATGGTAATGCGTGCTCGAATATCGACTTCTTTATTGGATGCCAGTTGATCGACAGGAAATTCGACGCCCTGACGCCAATAATTAATGTCACCTTCATAGCGAACCGGCGTTTCGACTTTGAATCGCACAAGTTCTGAAATGCGAGACTCATCAATTGAGCCTAGATCAATATGTTGCAGTTTGAGCAACAATCGAGAATCTTTGCGATTGGACTCAAGCTTAAGCGTTATCGCTCGGCCATCGTATTCTCGGCCACTGAATTTAAGCCGTTTAAGCGTATTAAAACCATCAAAGCCATTAAGATTGATGCAGAAATGCTGGAGCTGTTAGGCAGTGAAGATGGCAACACGGCGATGATCAAAGTGAGCTGGGATGAGAAGGGAATGAAGGTCTATAAGGATGGCTACTTAGCGGATTATGAGTACGGGATTGCCCCTCATGAGATGCAAGAAAACTACGAATTAGCACCTAAGTAACTCGATTCGATTGCAGAAAAGCGCCTTACTTATTAGTGGGCGCTTTTCTTTTGCTCACCAAAGCATGACGAAACTCACACTTTTCTGACAATTAATGACTCGTTATGCTAGTATGCGCCGCTTGTCTTTGTAATTGATAAAAAACGCATTACCCAAACAGTCTTTTTCTGTTTATCTGCTTGTAATGACCTCATTCAGTTTGGCCTGACTTGGCCGAACATCTGCATTTTGCTCGGACGCAAAGAGAGTAGTTCTCACTACTTCACTATGTACATTTGAGAGCACCATCTATCAAAGGCCTTTTAGAAACAGCCTAGTTAGCGTGAACTATGTTCTGCGTGAAGGGTTTCGTTTTTCCAAAATCCCCCTGGCGCCAAGTATTGCTTGGTTGCTGACAAGTAAGGAGTCTATATGATGTCTACGGTATCTACATCCGTACCTACATCTCCAGCTGGTAATACAGCTTCGACAGAGAAAGAAGTAAACCATCCATTTCTTTCTTTGGTTATCATGGTGATCGTTGCTGCAATCGCAACTTACTTCATCCCTGCTGGTGAATTCGAGCGAGTGGTCATGAATGGCCGCACGGTTATCGACCCAGACAGCTACACACAATTGACCAGCAACCCAACAACATTAGCCTCTTTTTTCGAATCATTTTTTAAAGGCTTCAAATCCGCTTCTGGCGTGATGGGCGTTGTGGTATTTGTGGGTGGTGCTTTTGGCATTATCAAACACATGGGTTTGTTAGACGCATCCGTTGTTGCGCTCACCACTAAGCTAAAGAAGCAAGGCTTGTACGTGATTGCACCTGTGATCATGACGGCGATCTTCTTCAACGTTACCTTCACCGGTATGCGTGAACTTGATGTCATTTTCATCTCTTTGATGATCCCAATCTGTATCAAGCTTGGTTATGACGCGATTACGGCACTTGGTGTTGTTTTACTGGCAAGTTGTGCCGGTTTCGCCGCCGCTTTGGCTAATCCATTCTTTACGGGGATCGCACACACTATCGCTGAACTGCCTATGTATTCAGGCATGTGGTATCGCTTTATTGTTGGCATGTTCATGTTGCTAACGGGTGCGTGGTATGTGCTTAACTACGCGCGCAAAGTTAAGCAAGACCCGACCAAAGGTTTGTTGCACGGTACGGGTTATCACTACGAATCTAACGTTGAAGCGAAAACACTGACCACACGTGAAAAGCTTGCGGGCATCGCGTTCTTGGGCGTGTTCGCATACATGATCTTCGGCACGTTGACGATGGGTTTCGGCTTCACTGAGATTGCAGGTGCATTCGTGGCGATGGCGATCATTCCGGGTTTGGTGGCGGGTTTATCTCCGAACAAGATTTGTGAGTATTGGACTAAAGGTGTGAGCGACGTATTGGTGGCGGTATTGATCATCTTCTTTGCTCGTTCAGTGCTAACCATTATGGAAGACGCGAAGATTGTTGATTCTATTATCTTCTATCTTGCACAGATCATTTCTGGTAGCTCTAAACTTGTGGCAGCAGCAGGGATCTACTTCTCGCAGGCTGCGATCAACCTGTTCATTCCATCGGGCAGTGGCCAAGCGGTGATCACCATGCCAATCATTATTCCGTTGGCCGATATTGGTGAAGTGACTCGTCAAGTGGCGGCACTGGCTTCTCAATTGGGTGATGGTATTTCTAACTATATTTACCCAACCAATGGTGGCTTGTTGGCGGTATTGGCTATAGCAAAAGTACCTTACACCAAGTGGGTTCGTTTCTTCTTACCACTGTTCTTGTTCTGGTCGGTAGGCGCTTTGATTTCAGTTGTGATTGCTCAAATGATTGAACTAGGGCCTTTCTAAGGTTTCTTTTTAATCGAATACATGGACAGTTAAGCTTAACTGAAGCCGTGTGAGTAAATAAGAAGGCAGCGAATTCGCTGCCTTTTTTCGTTTAATAAGAAGCTACGTTAGAGGGAGTATCACTCTTCAAACTGATAAGAAGAGGGCACCACAATCACGCCTTGTTTTGATATGTGGAAGCGTTTCGCATCGGCAAGGCTATCAACACCGATCTGGGTTCCATCTGGCACCTTAACGTTCTTATCGATGATGCAGTTTTGTATGTGGCAATTTTTTCCAATCTCAACATCTTCAAACAGAATACTATCAATCACAATCGCGGCATTGCTGACTTTCACTTTCGGGAAGAAGATAGAGTTTTGCGCCGAGCCGCCTTCAATTACAACACCATTCGCTATCATCGAGTTGATGAATATTCCTTGGTTACCTTCAACCGAAGCAATGGTTCGCGCGGGTGGCAGCTGCGGTTCGTAAGTACGAATTGCCCAATCAGGTTGGTATAAATCGATAGGAGAGGCTGGCTTTAACAAGTCCATGTTGGACTGGTAATAAGAGTCGATAGTACCAACATCTCTCCAGTACGCATCTTGGGTCACTCGGCCTTCTTCATCCCCAAACTTGTATGCATAAACACTGTTGTTGCCGACCAATTTCGGAATGATGTCTTTACCAAAATCGTGGCTTGAGTTCGGATCTTCGGCGTCCGCCAGTAGCGCTTGTGTTAGTACTTCTTTATCAAAGACGTAAATGCCCATTGAAGCCATGCTTCGAGTTGGCCTACCAGGTACACATGCAGGGTAACGTGGCTTCTCGGTAAAGTTATTGATCTCTAGAGATTCGTCTATCTCCATCACACCAAACTCTTTGGCTTCGTCAATCGAAACCTCCATGCACGCCACAGTTAGGTCGGCCTCGTTCTTTTTGTGTTGTTTGAGCATTGGAGCGTAATCCATGCGATAGATATGGTCGCCGGATAACACCACCACATGCTTAGCTTCACTACGAGAAAGCAAATACAAGTTTTGATAAATCGCATCGGCAGTACCACTGTACCAGCTATCACCGGTTCGCATTTGTGGGGGAACATTGGTGATGTATTCGCCGAGCTCGGGGTTAAGCACCGACCAACCATCTCTCAAATGTTTTTGCAAAGAGTGAGACTTGTACTGAGTCAGCACCAAAATTTGGCGTAGCCCAGAGTGTAAGCAGTTCGCGAGAGTGAAATCGATGATTCGATATTTGCCACCAAAGGGTACCGCAGGTTTTGCACGGTTATCAGTGAGAGGGGAAAGCCGAGAGCCAACACCGCCGGCCAGAACGATTGTTAGAGTGTCTTGCATGATCAGAACCTCAATGTATTTATGATTATGAACATAGACTTGCAAGCACTAAGCCAAATGTAACTCATTGAATATTATACGAGGCGAGATTGATTCTTGTTGTTCTGCACCAAAATGATGCGTGCGAGATATTGGCTTGCTCTATTTTGATCCAAAAAAGATCCGAACAAAGTGAAGGGATTGAATTAACAAAATGACGCACGGAAAAGTTGCATTACAAAACTGTCAATAAAATGAAGGAATAAAGTGATCGGGTCGATATAAATTTACATAAATAATCACAACTTTTCACAAATTGATTTCCATCAATAAAGTAGGGTTATTCTATGCTACCTTGCACGCAAAATAAGAAATGATTACTCATTCACCAATAAAGATTAAGCCCCCAAAAGGAAATTATAATGAAAAAAACAGTATGTGGTATTGCGGTTATTGCGGCTCTTATGTCAACCAATGTTCTTGCTCATAAAGAAGGTGATTTCATCATCCGTGCAGGTGCAGCAATGGTATCTCCAAACGATAGCAGTGGTGATGTACTCGATACGTCTGGTTCAAAATTTGGTGTGGATTCAAACACTCAACTTGGTTTGACATTTGGCTATATGTTTACAGATAACATCAGTCTTGAAATTCTTGCAGCAACGCCATTCTCTCATACAATCTCTACAAATCATGGTGGCCTAGGCGATATCGCTGACACAAAACACCTACCACCTACGCTGATGGTGCAGTACTACTTCGGTGAAGCAAACAGCAAATTCCGTCCTTACGTAGGCGCGGGTATCAACTACACCGTATTTTTCGATGAAGAACTTAATGGTACGGGCAAAGACGCAGGCTTGAGCGACTTGTCTCTTGATGACTCTTGGGGCTTAGCTGCAAACATCGGTATGGACTACATGATCAATGAAGATTGGTTCTTGAACGCATCGGTTTGGTACGCAGATATCGACACTACAGCTAAATACAAAGCGGGTGGTGTTCAGTACTCAACAGACGTTGATATCGACCCGTGGGTATTCATGATCGGTGGTGGTTACAACTTCTAATCTCCCTATTCAGTTTACTAAAGGCGCTCAAGCATCAGCCAGCTTGGGCGCTTTTTTTTGCTTGCTTGTTAATGAAATACCTAATCCAGCTTATTGTCGCTATGGGTAAGGGAAACTCATTGTCGTCATTTATTGTTAATAAAAGGGAAAGATAAGTGTCATAACAGCCCTCTATGATCGCGATTCAAATTATGGAGGATATATGAATCGTAAATTTAATAAGCTGACATTATTACTGCCTATCGCGGTAAGTTCTGCTCTAGTAGGCTGTTCTCAACCAACATCACCAACGACTGCTACGCCATCTCAAACATCACTTGATGCTTTTAGCCTTCAATGCCAATCCATCGAGCAGCCAAGCGCTTCCAATGCTGAGGTAACCGGAATCAGCCTAGTTGGCCGTTCAATCGCCGACGCCCCGTTTGATACTTCTGCAGCCGAAATCGTCAGCTACGATTCATGTACCGACAAGCTTTATGTTGTGAACGCTCAAGCTCAGAAAGTTGATGTTTTATCAATGAACTCAGCTAGCGAACCAACATCTTCGGGTTCGATTGATCTTCAATCAGCGGCTGCAGCTTCTGGTATTGATATTGGTGCAGCGAACAGTGTGTCGACTCATCAAGGATTAGTTGCTGTCGCGATTGAAAATGCTGACAAGCAACAAAACGGCATCATTGCCCTTTATCGTTCAGACACGTTAGAGCTGATTACTACTTATACGGCTGGTGCATTACCGGACATGGTGAGCTTCTCGAAAGATGGTCGCTACATTGCCTCTGCAAATGAAGGTGAGCCGAATGCGGATTACAGCATTGATCCTGAAGGTTCAGTAACGCTGGTGGATTTAACCAATGGTCCTTTGCAAGCGACAGTCACTCAGATTGATTTCAAGGCATTCAATCAAGGTCAGCCTCGCCATGCAGAGCTAACCGACAAGGTTCGAATCTCTGCGCCGAATGCAACGGTTGCTCAAGATCTTGAACCGGAATACCTAACATTTGCGGATAACGGAAAACTCTACGTTGCCCTCCAAGAGAACAACGCGTTGGCAGCGATTGATGTGGCGAGTGCACATGTGGATGCGATTCTTGGACTAGGCGGAAAGCCTTGGGATAACGCTAAGCTAGATGCGTCAAACAAAGACAAAAATATCGGCAATCTGCAAAGCTACGCGATGTTAGAAGGCCTCTACATGCCAGATAGCATCACTAGCTACAGTGTTGATGGCAACACCTACATCGTGACTGCGAACGAAGGTGATGGTCGTGAATATGGCATCAAGACTACGCAAGAAATGTGTGATGAGAAAGGTTTTGAGTGGGACGGTGACGATTATCAAGGCACCGAAAACTACACCACAGAAAAAGACTTTTGTATCGCTTATGTCGATGAAGTACGCGGCAAGAAGTTAGATATTGACGCTAACCACCCATTAGATGGCGCATTGAAAGACAACAAGCAACTTGCACGTCTTAAAGTGATTAAGCCACAAGGGACACTCGCTGCTGACCAAAAGGTTCAAGCATTCGGCAGCCGCTCGTTCTCTATCTGGGATGAGTCAGGCGAGCTAGTGTTTGATAGCGGCGATGATTTTGCTCGAATCGTACTTGAGCAAGATCCTGCAAACTTCAACAGCACCAATGATAACAACCAAAGTGGTGACGATCGCAGCGATGATAAAGGGGTAGAACCTGAAGCTATCGAAGTGGCTGAGATCAACGGTAAGCACTATGCCTTTATCGGCCTTGAGCGCCAAGGTGGCATCATGGTTTACGACGTAACACAGCCTAAGAACGCAAGTTTCATCAGCTACTTGAACAACCGAGACTTCACACAATCAGTGTGCACTAAGGTTGATGAAGACGGTGATTGCGACAACGATACTTACAACTCGAAAGCGGGTGACCTAGGTCCAGAGTCAATTAAGTATTTCACTCGTTCTGGTAACCACTTTATTGCGGTTGGCAATGAAGTGAGTGGTAGCACGTCAGTTTACCGCGTTGAGTTCTAATCTCGCTTATTGCTAACAATTAAATTGAATCAAAACAAAAGCGCCACGACTTGTTAAGTCGTGGCGTTTTTTTAGTTCATAGCTTATTTCATCGCTGATTTAGTCGCGATAGCAAAGGCCTATGGCTGTTGCTTAGTTGGTGCTAGAGCAATCTCACGGATACATACGTTCTGTGGTTGTTGGTAAGCGAATGATACAGCGCGAGCAATATCGTCAGCTGCCAATACACCGCCCATGTCTTCTTTCCAAGAATCGTAACCGTCTTTGATCTCTTGAGATGTAGTGTGAGACAGAAGCTCAGTCTCAACAGCACCCGGTGCGATAGTAGTAACACGAACATTTGAAGCTGCTACTTCTTCACGAACGTTCTCAGAGATAGCGTGTACCGCGAACTTAGTACCACAGTAAGCAGCGTGGCTTGGGAATGTTTTCTTACCCGCGATAGAGCTGATGTTGATGATAGTACCCGTGTTGCGTTCCATCATCGGAGCAAGTACAGATTGCATGCCGTTTAGAAGACCAATTACGTTCACGTCGAACATTGTCTTCCACTCTTGTGCGTCTTGAGTATCAATTTGACCAAGAAGCATTGCACCAGCATTGTTGATAAGTGCATCTACAGGGCCAAACTTCTCTTCACCTTGTGCGATTGCTGCATCAAAAGACGCTTTGTCTGTTACGTCTACTTTTACTGACAGTGAGTTTGGTAGATTCAGCGCTTCAAGGCGATCAACACGACGAGCTAAAAGTAGCAGAGGGTGACCTTCATCGCTTAGACGACGAGCGATTGCTTCACCAATACCAGAGCTTGCACCTGTAATTACGATTAGTTTTTTCATTTTATTTCCTCTGTACTTTTATTGCGTCGGTTGGCTACGACGGGTTGTTTAAGTGCATTCGAATCAAGTGCTTGTTGCCTTGCTTCGTTGCGATGGAGGTATATTAAGGAAAATAGAATTGTTGATATATAGCGCTTTACTTGAAACACTGTTGCTGTGGTGCAACAATAAAAGTGTCTATCTCATAACCTCACTAGTAAGCTGGCGGCCATGCTCAATCAAATTAACCTGTCTGATATTCGTTCTTTCGTGCTGATCGCTCGTTTAGGTAATTTCACCAAAGCGGCGGAGGAGTTGGATGTGTCTCGTTCCCACGTATCACGCCAAGTGAGCAGCCTAGAAAAGCAGATGGGTGTGACACTGTTTATCCGCACCACTCGAACCTTAAGGTTGACTCACGCAGGGCAAGATCTGTACGCGAGATGTGAACAAGCCTTAGATAATATAGACCAAGCCTTGATTGCTGCTGTGGATGACGTCGAAGAAGTACGTGGCGACATAAAAGTAAACTGTGTTGGCGGTTATCTGGGCGAGGTGATCATCGCGGATCTGGTCAATGAGTTCATGCAACTCTACCCAGACATCAGCATCAGCCTTGATTTCAGTAGTAACCGAGTCGACTTGATTGAAGACGCGTTCGATATCGCATTTCGTATGGGAAGCCTTGAAGATGCGGGCTTTATCGCGAGAAAGCTTTTGGACATCGAGATGGGAACGCTCGCAAGCCCTGAATATTTTGCTCGCAAAGGAAAGCCAAACCATCCTAAAGATCTCATTCACCATGACTGCTTAACGGGGTCTGTGCGTAAGTGGAGCTTTCAAGCTTTGGATGACACCAAGAAAACAGTCGATGTTCATGTCACGGGTAGGCTGCAATGTAAGAATGGGCGAGTGTTGGTGCAAGGTGCGAAGTCGGGTAACGGGATTATTCGAGTTCCCACCATCTATTGTTTACAAGAACTCAATGATGGACAACTAGAGCAGGTGTTTGATGAGTGGGTAGTACCTAAAGTGGACTTTTCAGCGATCTACCACCGAGACCGCTATCAACCAAGCCGGATTCGAACCTTTATTGATTTTGTGAAAAGTCGCTTTGAACAAATGCCGGTGAGCTAAGTGGGTTTGCTGTTTCTGCTATTCGTTTGACCGGTTTGGGCTACATTTCGTCGATTTCGTTTTGTAGGCTTTCCAGTTGATCTAGAATCAGTAAGAACTTTTCACCAAAGGGTGTCACTTGGTATTCAACTCTTGGTGGCAGTTCGTTGAACATCTGCTTATCTAAAATCCCGAACTCCACATTTCGCTTCAAACATTCATTCAATACCTTGGTTGATAACCCTTCGACCGAACGCACCATTTCACCAGGGCGATTGATGCCATTTGCCAGTAATTGGTAAACCGTTAGTGACCATTTACAGCCGTAGATGGTTTCAACCATACGAGCGGAACGCTCTGGTGCTGATTTTCTTGAAAAAAAGTTTTCCTGATTTTTCATAAAGATGTACCAATAAGTACCTACCTAACCGATTTGTACTTACTATTCATAGTGTTAGTTCAAAGCCTAAGATTACCACGTTCACATGACTTAGGAGATAACAAAATGAACTTCACTAAAAATGGTATTGCAGTCGTAATTGGTGGCACAAGCGGCATGGGCTTTGAAACAGCGAAGCAGTTAGTCGCTCAAAACATCCATGTGTTGGTGGTCGGCAATAACCCAACTAAGTTAGATAAAGCGGTGTCAGAGCTGCAATCGCTCGGTCATGCTTCAGGCTGGCAAGCTAACCTTTATGATGATGCAAGTGTGTCTCGTCTTATTACGCATTTAGAGTCGCTCGAAGAAGGTATTGGTTACCTTGTGAATGCGGCTGGTTACTTCAACCCTAAAGCGTTTATTGAACACCAAGAATCTGATTACGAGCAATACATGCAGCTCAATAAAGCAACCTTCTTCATCACTCAAGCTGTCAGCAAGTTGATGATCAAAAACGGTGGCGGAAACGTGGTAAATGTAGGCTCTATGTGGGCCAAACAAGCTATTAGAGCGACACCATCCTCTGCGTATTCAATGGCAAAAGCTGGCTTGCACGCTTTAACACAGCACATGGCGATGGAGCTTGCGGACTACAACATTCGCGTGAATGCGGTTTCTCCTGCTGTTGTTAAAACGCCGATTTACGAATCTTTCATCAAACCTGAAGAAGTGGATCAAGCGCTAGAAGGCTTCAACGCGTTCCATCCTATTGGTCGAGTAGGTTTGCCGAAAGACATCGCTAATAGCATCTCTTTCCTACTGTCAGACAGTGCAGATTGGGTAACGGGTGCAATCTGGGATGTTGATGGCGGTGTGATTGCTGGTCGTAATTAATTAGGCTTCTTTTTAGGTGGCTGTCGCGTAGGCAAAATAGCAGCGAGATGGCCTCCTTGATGAGTATTCGCGTAGAATAGAAACTAGAAAGACAACAATAATAATTAAAACAATATTTAGAGTAAGGTCGTCATTATGCTCAACATGGACTTTTCAAAGAGACTGGTTATAGAAACCGAACCACTAGATTGGGTCGCGAGCCCTGCAAAAGGGGTATGGCGTAAGCCACTTGAAAGAGAAGAGAAAGAATCGGGCCACACGACTAGTGTGGTGAAGTACGATCCTGACTCTTCGTTTTCTGAGCACCCACATCCGCAAGGTGAAGAGATCTTCGTATTAGAGGGTGTGTTCTCTGATGAAACCGGAGATTTCCCTGCTGGCACTTATATCCGTAATCCGCCGGGCAGCGCGCATTCCCCATCCAGCAAAAATGGCTGTACGATCTTGGTTAAGCTCAACCAGTTTGATGCGAGAGACTTAACTCAAGTTCGCATCAATACGCTAGAAACGGAATGGTTACCTGGTATTGGTGGCTTACAAGTGATGCCGCTGCATGAGTTCGAACACGAGCATGTCGCGTTAGTGAAGTGGCCAGTTGGCGAACGTTTTCAGCCACATCGTCACTTTGGCGGTGAAGAGATATTTGTACTTTCTGGCACCTTTAAAGACGAACATGGTGAGTATCCAAAACACACATGGATGCGCAGCCCGCATATGAGCGAGCATTTCCCTTATGTGGAAGAAGAGACCGTTATCCTAGTGAAAACGGGTCATTTGCCATTGGATTAAAGGAATGCTCAATATAAAGATGAGAAAGCCGCATTGTTTTGAACAAGCGGCTTTTTTAGTTTTTATATATGAGCTGACTAGTAAGCGACACCAATACGTTGGCGTGGGAACTTGCCAGCTTCTAGTTCATCAATCATCGCGATAGCGTAGTCGCTGACGGATATTTTGCTGTTGCCATCTTCGTCAGTGAGCAGTTGATCACCACCTGTGCGGTAGGTTGATAGCTTATCGCCCGGGAAGATTTCCGCAGCAGGGCTCACGAATGTCCAGTTAACCTTGTCATTAGATTGTTTGAACACTTCAAGGGCTTCTCCTTGTGCTAGCGCTTCGTTTTTGTAGTCCGCAGGGAAGTCAGGAACGGTAACTAACGGTACGTTTGGCGCCACTTCTAATGAGCCTGCACCTCCCACCCAAAGTAGACGTTCGATGCCAATGCTTGGCAATGTATCAAGCAACTTAGCTGCTGTGTTTTTTACGATGTCGTGGTTGCCTAGAGCGCGTCCACCAATCGAAGCAATTACCGCATCAACGCTTGAGAAAGCGGTCGCTAGACTTGCCGCTTCATCTTGTAAATCAAATGAACGAACTTCAACATCGCTAATTTCTACGCGGCTTGCATCTCTTACAACAGCAACGACTTCGTGTCCGCGATCTTGAGCTTCTTGAGCGATGTGACTACCAATCCAACCTGATGCACCTAATACTGCAATTTTCATAATGTCTCTCCAATTATCTAATTTATTGAGTCTGTTTCTCGACAGCCATTGCAGTCTAATAGCTCACTAGGTTGCGATAAATATCATAAAATGATGTAGATTGTATCTATGTAGCTAGCTAATAGGTTTTATTCAGTGGATAAGGGAAAGTGTGATGGATAGGTTGACGGCAATGCGTAGCTTTGTCGAAGTTGCGAATTGTGCCAGCTTCACCCAAGCAGCTGAGCATTTGGACATGAGTCGGTTGCAGGTTTCACGTCATGTTCAAGAGATAGAAGGGTGGCTGAAGCAGAGGCTATTACATAGGACGACTCGAAAGGTGAGCTTAACCGCGGCAGGGGAAATCGCTCTGCAGCGCTGTGAGAAGATCCTCCATGAGACCGCTGAGCTAGAAGTTACTTCACTCAATCAAACCGATGATCTTTCTGGAACCATTCGAATTGCAGCTCCGATTGGTTTAACTCAGCACATGTTGTTGGATGTGGTCGAACAGTTCACCGAGCGCCACCCTAATATCACGGTCGAACTGTTTGCCTCAGACCGCTTTACTCAGCTGGTGGATGAGAGGATCGATATTGCACTTCGTTATACCGATCAACCTGATGATAGTTTGATTGCACGAAAGCTAATGGTTATTGATTCAGTGGTGTGTGCCTCGCAAGCCTACTTAGACAAACATGGTGAACCTGAAACGGTCGAGGCGCTTCGACAACACAATTGTTTTCGTCACTTGAATGTTTCTAAGTGGGATTTTGTTAAGGACAATCAACACTATTCAGTTGAGGTGTCTGGCACTATCAAGGCTAATGATGTTGGAGTGCTAACTCGCGCCGCACAGCACGGGAAAGGGGTAGTTCGTTTACCTTGTGACTTAGCCAACCCACTGATTGCGAATGGCAAATTGATACGAATATTGGATGAGTTTGTTTCACCGAGTAGTGTGCTGTGGGCGGTGTATTTGTCTCGTAGTTATCAGCTGCCGGTTGTTCGTCAGTTCATTGATTTTGCCGCAGAAGCTTGGTCTAGCGATATCAAATCTGGCGATGTTTGAAACTTCATAGGCAATGATACATAGCGATAGAATTTTAAAAGCTCATAAATACAAAAATCCGATATCAATGGTGATATCGGATTTGAACTCAATAATTCAGAGTTCCAGCACGCTCTCCTCTCACGAAGTCTTTACATGTAATGATGTACGGATAATCGGGTATTTATTACCTTTTCGTTTACGTCTGGTAAAGGCTGATACAAGCTTCTCGTAATATCGGATAATACTTGGTCGTAAACTTGCGACACGACGCTAGAGATATCACTGGTTAATTCGTACATGCTATCTGCCGGTTGGGTCGCTTCGTTACTTGATGCGATCTCTGAGAGTGCATGCATCGCTCGCGTACAAACCGGTGACCCACTACTAAGAGGGCAGATAATCGATAACTGGTTGAGTTTTCTGTGTGTCTGAGAGGCGTAGAATTTGAATCTCGCGTACTCCTCAGGCTTCTCCATATCAGGTATGCACATGCGTAACTTGGTCAGGATCTCCATGCAGTCTAAGATCTGTTGCCAATTCATGTGATACTCACGGCTCATGTCTTCTCGCTCAGACTGAATAAGCCAGATGATCATCACTTCATCCATTAAGAACATGCTGTGACGTATCGTTTTGCCATGAATCGATTGGTTACGCACCAAGCTACGGTTTTGCCAGTCGCTGTGCATGGCGATGAGCTTGAGGTGATAGATGCGATACATAGGGCGGCTATCAAACGACACATGGGACTGAAGCAGTTCAGATACTTCAAGTATGTTGTCGTAAATCTCGTTCACTTTGCGAATCGAGTCGCTAGACAACTTATAAGCTAGAGCATAGTGCGTTGCCGCGCGATGTTTGCGTGATAACAACAATAATTCTCTAAGCAGAACTAAGGTTTCAAACCTGTGTGATAGCGCTGTTTGTCTCTTCCTTGAGAAATGAAACAGGGCCGCAAGTACTAATAGGGATAAACCCACTGAAATAACTACAAACATATTCAACTCCTAATATTTGTATACCTACTTAGTGGTAGTGCAGACACCGTGCCAAAATAAATAAGTGTTATATTTCAGTTGCTTATGATTTCCCTGTAATTATGGATGATCAATGATGGTGCATGACTTCACCATTCTAGTGAATGTTTCTCATATTTTGCAGGATTTTTTGAGAGGTTAGTCGTGGGCGATGAGATGGAACTTAGATTTCAGTGTAGGAAATGAAGAAGGCCTCACCCTTTATATACTTTTAACTAGAAAAAGCAGTAAGAGTGAGACCTTTCAATGTTCATTTCTGAGTTTCGTTAGCTTAAGAGCTAAGCGTTTAGCACTAAACGTTACGCAAGCTTAAGGTCGAACTCAGTGCGGTACATAACCATATCTTCAATGGTCAGTACTGGCATGTTGTGAAGTTTGCCGAAAGCAACGATCTCTGGCGCTTTTGCCATTGTGCCGTCTGGGTTGGTTACTTCACATAGTACGCCTGCCGATTGAAGACCAGCCATTTGCATAAGATCCACAGTACCTTCTGTGTGGCCGCGGCGAGCAAGTACGCCACCTTTACGAGCACGTAATGGGAATACGTGGCCAGGGCGAGCAAGGTCAGTAGGCTTAGCTGTTGGGTTTGCAGCTGTCTTGATCGTTGTTACACGGTCAGCGGCAGAAACACCTGTTGTTACGCCAACTTTTGCTTCGATAGTGACGGTGAACGCAGTTTGGTTTGCGCTGTTGTTATCAACAACCATAGGTGGAAGTTCAAGTTGGTTTGCTTGCTCGTCGGTTAGACATAGGCACACAATTCCACTGCATTCGCGGATCATAAGCGCCATTTGAGCATTGGTTAGGTGTTCTACTGAGTAGATGATGTCGCCTTCGTTCTCACGATCTTCATCGTCAAGTAGAAGTACGCCACGACCTTCGCGTAGAGCTTGCAGTGCATTTTCAACGCGAGTGATTGGTTCGCCAAATTCGGCAAGTAGTGAAGACTGATTCATGGTTAAACTCCTAAAATATCACCAGAATCAGGGCTGTATGAGGGATCTCAACCGAGCACAACAAAGCCTACTCATTACAAGTAAACTTTAGCTCATTATGGTTTTATCCAAAACGAAATGCACCCGCCTAAGTTGGAGGTACGAACCCAACTCACGCGGGTACGCCTTTCCAACTTAAACGAGTGTGTTTTCATTCTCTCTCATCCGGACTATAACCGTCGGCTCTGGCATCTCACCAGATCTGCTGACCTCGACGAATCGAGCGCTCGCGGGCTTATCTTTAGATTTTGCTAAGGACATACCGCCGGTGGGGAATTTCGCCCCGCCCTGAGAATAAAAATTAATAATCTGTTTTGCTTTTGAAAGCAGACCAGATGGTAATCCTTTCAATAGTGGATTTAAAGGACTGACAGCAAAGTTTTTAAGATTCTGGCCTTATAATCCGGTAAGTGTTCACTTTATCAGCAGAACGCGTCCGGTAGTCTATTAATGGGATGATGCCTTTGTCTCGTCTGGTTTCAGTGGTTTTTGCTATCTCTATGAACATAAATGGATGTTGAACATTATTGGTGCTGGCGTGGCTGTTCACCGAATCAATACTCAAGAGGTCCATTAATCGAATATTGTTACACCATGACGGCTGACTGACCGTTTTGACATAAAATTGATATTGACGATGCTAAGCTGCGATAGCATCCGACCACTTTATCTAAAAGATCTTAGCCATGACTTCTCTGTTCTCTAACAAATCCAAAGGCTTATTACTGCTCGTTCTAAGTTTGTATTCCCTCATACCCTTTTTGATCTTTGGATCTGACTTCGACCTTGGAAGTGCTGTTTTGCCTTTCTATGGCGCCTTCATAACGTTTGTGACTTACTCTGCGGGCAATCAAGGGTTCTTGGTAACACTAGCGATTTTGTCTTTAGTATTGTTCACGATGAAGTTTTCCAAAGCGAAGTTAGTCAGTCTTTGTCTGCAGCTCGGCTTGTTGTTGGTGCTTAGCTTTGCAGCGAAAACCTTCTTAAAGCATTCCACTGAGAGCCCTCGTCCTTATTCTGAGTATTTGGTGACGCAGGAAGTGGTTGATATGCCGGAAGTGTTTTACGAATTACCATTGGTTGAAAAGAATGCTGCGATTGAGTCTGTACAAGATAAGGTGAGCGAGTGGCGAACGCGTCACTGGTTGGGTGAAACTGACTACTCTTTCCCATCTGGACATATGATTTTCGTCGGTGTGTGTTTGGCGTTCTTTGGTGGTCTTCTCCTAGAGGCGAAACGCTTTTATCTAGTCGGCGGTTTACTGGTTTGGGCTGGTGGTGTCGCCTATAGCCGTGTTTGGCTTGGCATGCATCGACCAGAAGACTTAGCCGGATCTATTGCCTTTGCGGGTTTGATCTATTTATTGGTGCCGCTTATCTCAGAGCAAAAAATAGAACGCTATTTACCTGCATTTTTGAAACAGACTTCTTAGGGATCCGTCCTCACTGCAAAAGAAGGGCTCAGATTAGCAGTACGTAATAAACGCTACTGATTGAGCCCTAGCTCTGCTTGCTTCTTTTTGGTTAGACCTAAGGACACAATTCGGTGTGACTCAATGAGATAGTATCTCAGCTCCTCATCCCTTTGTGGCGTGCTTTCAAACAGCTGAATCCATTTCATACCGCGTGAAGCAAAGTAGGGTGCGGGTTTATAGCCCGGCTCTTCTTTGAGAAAGTCGAAATTCTGATCGGACGCCTTGAAGATAAACGCAGGCTCATCTTTCGGTCCCCAACCACCAATCGCAAACACCTTGCCACCCACTTTCCAAACGTGCGAGTTATTCCACTGCATCACATAACTGGTTGCAGGCAGTGACTCGCAGAATGCGTTGAATTCGTCGTAAGTCATAGAGCGTCCTTTTAACTATTGGGTGTTTGTGTTGGTTTTCTAAGATGTCTTTCTTCTTCTTGTCTTTATCGCCAATAACTAGCCAGCTAAACCCTGCCAGATTGCCGTAAAGCCACTGAGAGAACATAGCAGTAATGAACCAATGCGTATCTTCTCTTTAGGGATTCTTTGTGTCGTCATTAACGCCACTTTGTAACCCAACCAAGCAGCAGGCAGCAAAGGTATAGTGATGATCAAGTGGTGTAGCGTGAAGAAGCCAATTGGGATCTGTACAACCAACGAAATGATCGAACTAAACACGAAAAACGCAGAAAGGTTACCACGAAGCTGATTGGCATCTTGGTGTTGGAGTAGCAGTGCCATCGGTGGACCACCAATACCAGAACTGGTGCCAAAGAACCCAGAGAAGAACCCCGCAATACCCATCTTAGTTGGGGTTGGTTCGAGTCTAAAGGGCAGTAGGCTAACAATCACGGCAAATACTACCAATAAGCCCAACCATAGTGATAACACGCTCGTTGAAACCATCACCAACAAAGCACCACCTGCCAGTGACCCAGGAATACGGCCCAGCAATGCGATTTTTAATCCGCCAATAGAGATATTTGCTCTATGTTTAAAAGCGTTGAATAACGAGATAAACAGACCGATCAAACAGATAGGCGCAGGCACATAATCTGGAGAGACCAAAAACAGCAGTGGGGCTGCAACAATGGCCAAACCAAAGCCGATTGCGGTTTGCACAAACGAGCCGACAAAAATGAGTGTCATTGCGATAAGGACAGTCTGATCTATGTATTCCATAAGCCTGCGGATTAGTTTTAAAGGAGCGGGTGGATACTATAAATGAAAACTAAAATAATAGTCTTATTATTCAGTGAGCTTTATGCCAGTTTCGCTAGTTATAATTTCTACTATAACGACCAACAAAAAAGCGAGTGAGTATCTCAGGATGCTTCCTTTCAATACTCACTCGCTTTATTGGAACGACTTGTTTACGCTAGTGGGGGAGTCAGCATAAAACGTTAAGCCATTGCCAATTTCAGTCGCTCAATGGGCTTGTCATTGATTGGTAAATGGATAAGTGCTGCTGCAAATGCCAGCACCACCGTTGACCACCAGATTGGCTCGTAAGAACCGTAGTAATCGTAAATACGACCACCCACCCAAGCGCCTAAGAAGCTACCCACTTGGTGAGTAAAGAATACCAAGCCGTACAACGTTGATAGGTAACGGGCACCGAAGATCTGACGAACTAAGCCAGACGTTAGCGGAACTGTACCCAACCAACAGAATCCAATGGCCGCACCGAAGATAGCCGCGGTTGATTCAGTCACAGGCAGAGTCACAAACGCACCGATAACCACAGTACGCACTAAGTACAGTGCAGACATAACGTGGCGTTTGCTGAACTTGTCGCCCATTACACCCCAGAAGTAAGACCCAAAGATGTTGAAGATGCCAACGTAAGCCAGTGCCATCGCAGCGCTGCTCGCGGGTAGGTCTTTATCTGCTAAATAGCTCGGTAAGTGCGTTGCGATAAACATTACGTGGAAACCGCACACGAAGAAGCCCGCGTGAATCAACCAGTAACCTTTGTGAGCAAACGCTTCAGACAACGCTTCTTTGAGTGTTTGGTTCTCTTCAGCTTGCGCTTGTTTGTTTGAGGCTGCTTTAGGCGCTCGCATGAACAGCGCAAAAGAGATCATCAAACAACACAGTACGCCAAACACTTGCATCGCACTCTGCCAGTCAAATTCATTCAGCATGTATTGTGCGCCCGGAATTACCGCGAACATACCAAATGAACCTGCAGCCGTGGTTAAGCCAAACGCCTTAGCCGCGTGCTCTGCTGGTACAACTTTCGCTACTGCGCCAAGCACGATCACGTAACTTGTCGCACTCAAGCCAAGACCAACCAGTGCGCCTAACGAAACGTAAAGCATGCTCGATTCGGTAGAAATTGAGGTAAGAAGTAAACCCAAACCGTAAGCACATGCGCCAGCAATAATGATGCGTCTTGCTCCCCATTTGTCAGCGGCCATACCAACAAAAGGTTGGAACACACCGAACAATAAGTTTTGTAGAGCAATAGAGAAGCTGAAAAACTCTCGACCCGTGCCGAAATGCTCTGAAATTGGCATCATGAAAATGCCGAATGATTGTCTGATCCCTAGACTGATAATAAGTGTGCCTATCCCTAGCCATACCAGTAAAGGAAAACGGAAAATGCTCATTCTAATACTCTTAAATTAATGGTGGTGATGTGAGTGGTCTTGCGCTGACATGTGTTGGTCAGTCATCTCATGGTGATGTTCGTGCCCAGAATGATCATGCCCTGACTGCTGGTGGCAACCACTGCTTACGGCATGCTGAGCCAAGAGATCAATCAATGGCTGACTGTGATGCACAATAACCAAACTAATGACGAGGAATAACGTCATTCTGGCAAGTTGGGCAAAAAGAGATTGTGAAAACATACGGTGTTGACATGCGCTCAATGTTGTAAGAAGTCGCGCATCATAGTGATGAGTCGGGTATGTATCAAATGACCATTTGTGATGTAGTCTATGCGTTTTATGCATAGATTGTCGCTTGATTGGAATTGGTATAAAACGCGCTCAATAAATAAGAAAACTTGAAGCTCGTTAGTTAATAGAAACAAGTATCTAATTAAGAATGAAAGTCTAAATTAAGGCTTATAACTAGCTGTTTAATTTAAAGTTTCACAAAGCTGTAAAAACTAATATACAAACTAATCACTAAGCAACATTGCTCGTTCACTCGACTTATCTGTCAAACATCGTAAATTTGGGCATAAATCGTTTCAAGACTACTGAAACGCGATGTTAAAAGATTCAGGGAGAGTCATTCACATGGATAAAGATCATAATCTTCGCGAAAACTTACTGGCACTGATCTTAGGTAGCGCATTGGTTTCACTCGGCGTTATCTTTTTCAACCAAGTCGGTTTGCTCACCGGGGGCACGGCTGGTCTAGCGATCTTCATTACCAAAGTAACAGATTTGAGCTTTGGCCAAGTATTCTTCGCACTTAACTTACCTTTCTATATTTTGTCGGTTGCTCGTATGGGCTGGCGCTTCACAATCAATACGTTTATCGCGGTTTCGATTGTTTCGTTCGCCGTGGATCACTTGTATCACGTGATTCAAATTGCCGAAATTCATGCATTGTATGCAGCTTTACTTGGTGGTGGCTTGATTGGTACCGGCATGCTGGTGATTTTCCGTCACAAGATGAGCTTAGGTGGCTTCAACATTCTGGCGTTGTTCTTACAAGAACGTTTTGGAATTCGAGCAGGTAAGGTTCAGATGGCATTAGACTGCACGATTGTTGTGCTTTCTCTGTTCATTGTTGATGTGTCATTGGTTCTTCTGTCTGTGTTTGGTGCGATAGTCACCAACTTGATTCTAGCAATGAATCATAAACCGGGGCGCTATCAACCTGTGGTAAAAGCGGAAGCAGCATAGTTCGGTTCGCTCAAGCTCTAGATTTGCTTAAGTAAAGAGTGATTTGCAGATTATGAAAACAACAAAGCCAGCATTAATTGCTGGCTTTGTTCTATTGAAATAACGGATTCGATGTAACGATTAACACTTGCCGCAGCTGGCGTTCGGCTTAAGCTCGCAATCAATCACATTGCCTTGTTGATCAAGGGACAAGTTACAACACTCTTCAAACAGGTTCTTAAGATCAGCACGGCTTTTTTGCACGCGGGATTTAACCGTTGAATAGCTGACGTTCTGCGCTTCTGCGATCTCTTTTTGGCTTTGGCCTTTGATGTCGACCGCAAGCAGTAGCGATGAACTTTGTTCTGGCAATGCCTGAATAAAAGGTTCAATACACAATGAAAGTTTCTGCTTAAATTCAGAGTCGTGGTCTAAATCGGTAAACCACAGATCTTCAGCATCAATTTGGCTATCACGTTGTTGGCGTGCATGCTTACGGTAGAAGTCGATAATGGTGTTGTTGGCTAACTGGAACAGCCAAGCCTTAACACTGCTAGCATCTTGTACCTTATCTAAGTTCTGATAGGTCTTAATCAAGATATCTTGGAGCAAGTCGTCTACATCCGCAGAGTTGTTGACCTTTGAATGCAGGAATGACTTTAATGCTTGCTGATACTCGGCCCAGACTTGTTCGAGCTTCAAAGGTGCATTAGTTGCACTGTTCATTTACGCAACATTCGTCTTGTAAGAAATCAATCACACCTTCTAGGCACTCATACTCCGCCACGCAGAATAGAGTTCTTCCTTCTCGTCTTTGGCTGATTAGGCCCGCAGACGCCAAGCTTGATATGTGGTGAGACAAGGTAGAACCGGGAATGCCTAGCTCTTCTTGTAGGCCGCCAACTGCAATGCCTTGGTAGCCAGCTTTAACGACACTCTTATAAATGGTTAGGCGAATAGGGTGCCCCAACTCTTTAAGTGCTTTCGCAACGACTTCTAAGTTCATATTAACTCCTCAAGATTTAATTTCGATGTTAGTCGAAATGTATGTCGAATTCAAATTTAAAAACGGTGTCTGTGTAAGTTATTGAAAAACTGTGTTTTAGAAAATCATTTCGATTTTTATCGAAATAATGCTTGTTCTGGAGCTGTTTATTTCTATAATTCGAGAATATTCGAAATTAAGGGTTGGTTACTTTTCTCATAGAGCCCGACCTTCAATCCAGTTTGGAGTTAATTATGAGCAATGAAATGTTAACAATGCTGAAAGACGCACTTGATATGTTCGCTTTCTTAGCAGTAGAGCTAATTATCCTTTTCTTAGCGATCAGCTACATTGTTGGGATTCTTCAAGAGTTCCTTACACCAGAAAAGATTCAATCTATCCTGAGCTCACGTAATGGTAAGGGTTATGTAGTAGCAGCACTACTGGGTGCAATTACACCTTTCTGTTCATGTTCGACCATTCCTTTCTTAAAAGGATTGCTGCGTGCAAGAGCGGGTTTCGGTCCAATGATGGTGTTCCTATTTGGTAGCCCACTATTGAACCCAGTGATCATTGGTTTGTTTGTGATTACCTTCGGTTGGCAAGTTGCTGTGTTCTACTTCCTTGTAGCAATGACGGTGTCTGTAGTGGCTGGTTACGCACTTGAGAAGCTTGGCTTTGAGCGTTACGTAAAACCTGAAGCGTATGAATCAACAGGTTCAGTTTCAAGCTGTGGCACTAGCTGTGGTGACTCTGCTCCTAAGAAAGCAGCACCGGTTAAAGCAGAATCTTCATGTGGTACAAGTGCATGTGGCGAACCCGCACCCGTAATGGCGAAAGAGACATCTTGCTGCGATTCTAAAAAAGAAGAGCCACAAGTAACGGTTTCATGCTGTTCAGCGGATGGAAGCGCAACAGCTGAAATCGTAGAGAAGAAAGAATCTAGCCGTTGGATGAGAATTTGGTTCTCAACTTGGAAAGATTTTAAACAAGTTTTCCCTTACCTAATGATGGGTATCGCGATTGGTTCATTCATCTACGGCTTCATTCCTACAGACCTTATTGCACAGTACGCTGGTGAAGGTATGTGGTATGCGATTCCAGTAGCAGCCGTGATTGGTATTCCACTGTATATTCGTGCTGAAGCGGTAATCCCACTAAGTGCAGCTCTAGTACAGAAAGGCATGGCGCTGGGTTCAGTTATGGCATTGATCATTGGTAGTGCAGGTGCAAGTTTGACGGAAGTTATCCTGCTTAAATCAATCTTCAAGAACCAAATGATTGCAGCATTCCTATTCGTTATCCTAAGCATGGCGATGGGTGCAGGCTTCCTATACAGCTTCATCTTTGGTTAATCAGGTCTGATTTCGAGATAACACCATTGATACAAAGAGATAGATAATAAAAAAGAGCTCACATAGTTGAGCTCTTTTTGTGTTTAACAAACCATGCATATCAGACTGGGTTTGGCAGCGCAGCCGAAGTTCCGTATGCAGCGAAAGCATTGGTGGCTAACACATCACAGTGATGACGATTAATGGCATCGCCGTAATTGTTAGTGATTCCGGGGAACTGAAAGCGATACATCGGAATCCCATAACGACGCTCCCTCTGCTGACCGATTCGATCTTTACTTGTCCATAACAGTCGGTTCTTTGCCGTGTAAGTCATGCCGTGCATTTTATTGAAGTGCTCTTCATTACTGCGCATTTGCTCGTATAACTCGATGATGCGCTGCCTAGAAAAGTTCAACGTCGAGTTCGCCTTAAGTTGCGTTCCCCAACCCATTAATACCTTTTCCATGAAATCACGAGTCACTAGCCCAGGACCAGTAAGTAAACCCGCACCTTTACTTCCGCCAGAGGTATTCGCGTTCCCTACCAAAGTGCCGTGTCGGCCTGGCATGTAGGTTGTGTAATATTTAGTGGATGGGGACAAGCGTGGCATTCTCGCTTTGAAAGCCAATGAACGTTCGTCTTCAGCAAAAACACACACGATCTGTTTGACGTTTTTGCCCAGTAATTTGTAATCCTTGAATGCGTTCATCCCACCGGGAACGGGGTCGCACGCAAAAATGTTGACTGGAATATGGCTTAGCTTGGTGTCTTTGAGCATTCGGTTCGCCAATTCAAAGCAACTGACACCACCTCGACTCCAACCTACGATGTTAACTTGGCTAATCGGTTTAGTTTGGCGTTCAATCGCTATGTTCTGTTGGCGAGCAGCGATACCTTGTTTTAGATCGGCTGCCAGTGCTTGTGAGTCTTTCAACCAATCCTGATATTTTTGGTTGGTTGCGAAAGGCCAAGCTGATTTTTCTGGGCGAGATTCACTAAGCAGTCCTTTTGCTCTCTTCATGTAGTTATTCTTATCTTGTTGGCTTCCGCGCAAGATATTCAGTACATGACGCATGTTGCTGTCGATGCCTTTGCCTAGCAATGTTCCCTTAACTCCAGAATACGTGTCGTCCTTACCTTGCTTCAACCATTCGTTCTGATTCCCACTGCCAACGCCATCCACTTGAATGTAGTCAATCATGTCTCTGCCCGTTGCATTCTTCGCTAGCGTCGAAATCAATTCGCCAGAAACATAGTTTTTGTGGTTGTTGTCTTCTGAGTTTGAGCCTGTACCACAGAAGAATACGGTTAATACGCTCATCCTTTGCCTTTAACACGATTAATTAAGATTGGAATCAGTATAGAAGTGATATGAGAAATTTATAAGATTGAATGAGTTAGAGAGAGGCATTGCTCCGAAAGTTGATGTAATTAGTCTGAAAAAAGTATCGCTATCCAATTTTTGGAGTGCTGTATATCTATAATTTTAAAATTATCATTAATATCTATGTTTCCGTGTTGTTAATGCAATGGTGTCAGTATTTTATATTATTGGTTAATAATTGGACTGTTTTTACATCGATATCTAGTATTTGTATAAGGCCGACCAATCCAATAGCATTCATTAATATTCAGAATGTTACGTTTATTTGACGGTGGAAGTGTCAAAAGTATGGAGTTAATGAATGAGAGATAAATTAAAAATTTACTGTCTTGGGACCCCAATCGTTGATGCGGAAGATCGATTTGATATCGCACAAGTAAGTGATATTGAGCAACTGCCAGAGTTGTTAGGTGGTGTAGTTTTTCTAAACACGGAAGCCAGTGTACAAGATGATTTATTAAGTCAACTTCACCGTTGCAGAAAGTTTTGGTCTTGGAAGATTTATGTATTTGAAACTAGCGCATTATCAGTTTGTTTATCTGATGGAGTTTTAAATCAAGATACTATTGAGGAAGAACTGACCCAACATAGTAGAACGTTGAACAGTGTTTCTGCATCGACGGATGCTTTAGACCCTTTAATTGGATGGTTAGGGTTGGAGCAAGATCGACGACTAGTCCCTCATCACTCCCTGACTCTGAAATCGATATATTCTTACCCTTTAGTCGACTTATATTATCCAGAGTTAAGTTCTACATATCGTTTTGTTTTGTCAGAAACCAAGCGTGATACGTTTGAATATGATGAGTTGATCAATCGAATCCGTGTATGTTCTGACTGCGCTAGTGCTCATTTGAATTACATCGAAGTGTGCCCTTCATGTAAAGACATTGATATTACCGAGCGTGTCTCATTACATTGTTTCACCTGTGGTCATGTAGCCGAACAAGGACAATTTAAACGTAACCATAAACTGGAATGCCCTAAATGTTTAACTCAACTTCGTCATATCGGTGTGGATTATGACCGCCCGTTAGAGACTCATTCATGTAACGTTTGTTCTCATTCCTTTTCTGAAGCTGAGACTTTGGCTGTTTGTTTTAGTTGTGACGCCAAGAATGATGTTTCTCAGTTGGTTGTCAGGAAAATCTATTCATTAAAATTAGGTGTGCAGGGCGAGTATATATTCCGTCACGGCGTCAAATTATCTGCTCCACAGCTGACACTACGCGGCAAAGTAGACAGCGGGTATTTTTCAAACCTCCTTGATTGGGTCAATCGTATCGCTATCCGTCATCAAGAAGAGCATCTTCTCCTAGGTCTGCATCTTCCTGATTTAGCTCAATATGTATCTAAGAATGGAGATGCGAAAATGTTTGCTTTGATCGAGCAAATTACTGAGCGCCTTAACGGTTTGTTTAGAGACTCAGATATTTGTTGTCAATACAAAAGTGATGTTCTTTTCGTATTTATGCCTAAAGCTAAGATGGAACATATCAATGTTCTGCGTGAAAAAATAGAAGCCCTTTGTCTACTTATTGAAGACGATGATTTTACATTGAATGTGTTTGCTTGGAGCCTTCCTGACCCCATGGTTAAAGAGGACGTAGGGGCGTGGTTAGAGAGTAAAGTCGGCGAAATTTATGCTGTCGAATAGCCTCAATCTTCAACAATATTTTTGGGGGATGTTACTCGAAAATGCAGAGCTATGGCTCATGCTGTTTCCCATGATGGTTATTGTTGAATTGCCACTTTTTTTAGGCTTTGTTGCGTAATTCAATGGAACTAAATCAAGAACCTACGATCTGATCAGCT
>NZ_JBFSUL010000073.1:0-26164 GCF_041467395.1 Vibrio sp. 10N.247.310.98
AGCTGATCAGATCGTAGGTTCTTGATTTAGTTCCATTGAATTACGCAACAAAGCCCATCACCGTCTTTGTTTTCATCAACATCGTCACTACTAAATAGCACCGTTGACGCATCACACCCATCTTCATGCTTAGCACCAAAGCAAGCCATTCAATTAACTTTGACTGTCGAGTAACCTTTAACAAACCAAGCTTTCTTACCACAAACAGTGCAGTCGATCAGGCCTCGGTACTTTTCAGGATTGGCTTCGTAATCCTCTGTTGTACATTTACTACCATTTTCTCTATAAGTGCAGATGATCATACATTATGCAACCGATTGATTTTAATGATAACACTCTACCAAACTTATAAGATTCTCAGTTTAAAATCATATGCATAATGTGACGTATATTTTACGTTTTATAAACTACTTCATTAGTTTTAAACAATCCAAACTCGTTGTTTTTCCCATCTTGTTCAAGGCCTTTGATCTGGTGGTGCTTTGGTTCTCCACCAAATAATAAAATGTACAAATTTCGGCCATGATACGTCCCCATTAAATAGCGATCCTTTTGTCTCACGTACTCGACTTTGATTTATTACATATAGTGTTTTTATAAGTCCCAAACAAAAAAGAGCCGCTAAAAAGCGGCCCTTGATTTTCAAACTATTCGAACTCGTTCAGATTACTCTTTACCGAATACGTTGTTTTCTTGCTCTTGTACGCGAATGAAGGTCGTACGCTTAGTTAGCTCTTTCAGCTTTGCTGCGCCTACGTATGTACAAGTTGAACGTACACCACCAAGGATGTCAGAAATCGTGTTGTGAACTGAACCACGGTATGGAAGTAAAACAGTTTTACCTTCCGCAGCTCGGTACTTAGCAACACCACCTGAGTGCTTGTCCATAGCCGACTGAGATGACATGCCGTAAAATTTCATGTATTGCTTACCGTCTTGCTCTACAACTTCACCGCCTGACTCAGAGTGACCAGCTAGCATGCCGCCTAGCATTACGAAGTCAGCACCGCCGCCGAACGCTTTAGATACGTCACCCGCACATGAACAGCCACCGTCACCGATGATCATGCCGCCAAGGCCGTGTGCTGCGTCGCCACACTCGATGATTGCAGAAAGTTGAGGGTAACCTACGCCTGTTTTAACACGTGTAGTACAAACAGAACCTGGGCCGATACCAACCTTAACAATGTCTGCGCCCGCTAGGATTAGCTCTTCAACCATGTCACCCGTTACAACGTTACCCGCAGAGATAACTTTAGTCGGGAATTCTGCACGTACTTTCTGTACGAACTCAACAAGGTGCTCTGAGTAACCGTTAGCGATATCGATACAGATGAATACAAACTCTTCGCTAAGAGCCATGATCTTCTTAACTTTCTCGAACTCAGCTTCAGATGTACCTGTTGATACAAATACGTTGTTCAGTGTTTTCTTGTCTGCTGTTTTAGCGAACTCAGCCCACTGCTCTACTGTGTAGTGCTTGTGTACTGCAGTCATAACACCGTGCTCTGCTAGAGCAGCTGCCATTTCAAAGCTTGCTACCGAATCCATGTTCGCTGCAATTACTGGAGTACCAGACCATTGACGACCGCTATGCTTGAATGTAAAATCGCGGGTTAATTCAACTTGAGAACGGCTTTTAAGGGTAGAACGCTTCGGACGGAAGAGTACATCTTTGAAACCTAACTTAAGTTCTTGTTCGATACGCATGGTGTTTTCCTTGATTCATAAAATTATGTGTCTCTCGCGAAATGCGTAGTAAAACCGTTGGCAGACGAGTTTACTTTTCTTCGGACACAAAAAAACCGGAGCGTTGGCAGACGCTCCGGTTTTCAGCATTATAGGTCGTGATTTAGTAACAGCAAGTCTGATATTTCACTTTTTTTTATGCTATCCTCTCAAAGATTCCATATCCGCTAAAACTTCCTCAGTTACACTTCCCAACTAAATTCTTATTAATTAATAACTTAGCGAACCATTCACGCAAACGCTGTTGGTTTATTGCGCAATCGTTTTCCTTCATATTTCACGTAATATCACCCTCTCAAAGCAAATATGTGAAGAAAGTGCCTCGAAATTACATAAAAACCACACTTTTCTCCAACAAAAAAATGCCTTTTTTCTTAAATAAATTCGATTATTTTCCAATTTTTATCTGTTTTTGACCAAATTGGCTAATCTCGTGACGTTTCTGTTTTGCGGTCACTTAGAAAAGTAGAGTGAAAAGGACTCAATCTAGAGACCAATATTCACTTGGGTTTGAGAGTCGAGCCCTCGCACTCCATTAAATGAAGCTTTCAAGCTTGTACTTTATAAATCCAATTTCTATTAACCCGTAGCATTACGGTTCCAAAAGCACGTTTCGTCGGCGCCCTTTCGTTCATGTAACCTAGAAGACTCTGCAAAGCGCTCAGAAAAAGAGGATTGGTTGACGTGAAAAACTGGGGAAAAGATAAGATTTGAAGAATAGAAAGCAAAAAAATGGCTCAGGTAATTAACCTTAGCCATTTTTATTCGCTGATTAGACTGATGCTAATGCGCGTATTGGAATGCGTTGTTTGGCGAATAGAGCAATCTAGTTCTTTTGAGAGACTAACGCTTCTGCAGTTGCATCTTGAATCGACAAGAACAATGAGGTCACTTGCCCTGTTGGTGAGCGCATCGGGTTCAGCGTCACGTTCTGATACATGAAATCAGCTTGTTGGGTTACTGGCCTAACGTTACGACACTTAAACAGATAAGGCCTTTGTTGCCATGTAATGAAGCTACGGCAACCTAGGTCATAGACTGGCTTGGTTTTGAGCCTAAACCACTCTTCTGGGATTTCAGGGAACAGTTCAAAGATCGACTTACCGATCGCATCATGCGATTGCTTACCGCTATGGTGCGTCATGAAGCCATTCCAAACTTGTACCTGAAAGTCACGGTTAATGACCACCAGCCCCATATCGACGTTTTGAACCATGTCTACCATCCAGTGGAACTGTTCAAATTCAGCAGGAAGATTCAACATATTAAAACTCCTCCATTAGGTAGGCCAATTTGTTATCTAGAAGAGGCAGAGACTCATCAACAAACATAAATAGAAGGTCACAACGGATGGACGTGCCGTCGATGTTGTAGCTGACTTCGAACGTCATGGTCTTTTTAAATGAGCCGCTGGTATTTTCAATCACCGAATCAATCGAGATGTGTTGACCTAGCAGCACAGGAGAGCTCTGGAAGAAACGAACTTCTGATTGCTCCCCTAACCCATTCAAGAAAGAGCCGACTAAGATGTTCGATACATCCATCAACAACTCTAATTCTTCTAGCTGCTCGCTTTCTGTTGGCACCTTCATGAGCTTCTTAAGATCGCTCACACTGGAATCACTCAACAAAACTAGCGCTTCACCTGCAATGCCTTCTCCACTAAAGCCTTGGCAAACACCCGACACTTGGTCGTTATCCGCTAGGTCACGAAGTGCCATGTGCAATTCACTCACTTCGAAGATGTTAACGTTCGGCAGCGGTAGGTGAACAAACACATTAAAGTGACGAGCCAGTGCATCAGCGGCACGGCCTATCGCAACGTTCGCAACTTCCATATAGATGTCACGTCGGCGCAGAATCGGTAGCTCTAGCGGTGCTGGCGTAATAAGTTGAGGCTGTTTTGGTGGCTCAACATGCTCACGTAGAATCGCTTTTAACGCTTCTTTATCGATCGGCTTTTGCAAAAATGCTTTGGCGCCAAGATCCAGCACCTTCTGTTGTGCTTTTGGTTGTATGTCACCAGAAACAACGACAACTGGCGTGGTATCGCCTAAACGTTGCATCTCTTCCAATGTGCCATAGCCGTCTAATTCCGGCATGGTTAGGTCGAGGAACATCAATTTGAATTGGTTTTTAGCGAGCTCTTCAAGTGCATTAAGCCCATGAACAGCAAAAGTTATATCTGCATTTAGAGAACTAGGCAGTGACCGAGCCATCTGCTTCCTTGCTAACGCAGAATCATCACATATAAGAACTGGGAACGACATAAATGCACCACTGACAAATTAAAGCTAATTCGACCGAGTGTAACAGAACATTATGGTATCAGGTACGGGGTGAATGGATTTATGTGCAGATTATTAGTAAGAATGATGAAACAGGTGGGTAAGCTATTATTTCGCATTATTCTTCATGAAAAACAATATGCTACAAAGGTAATAGCCAATCCTTGCTGTTGAGTAATAGCACTATTATATTTAACAGCAGCCTTAACAAGCGGGTTTATTAAGGCTCGACTGACTCATTCATTGAACGGCTTTATGTAGCCATGATAGAGAGCTATCCAACAAAGCTAATGCAAGAGAACTAGAACTGATATGAAGGCCATAAAATCAGTAATGCGAAACGTATGATCACAGCAAATACCAACAACGCGATCCCCAGGCGATACCATTTGTATTCGGCGATGTTCATTGGGATACGCTTGTAGAACATCGTAATCACGCCTTTCCAATCGCTACTGCGTCTTCCGTACTGCATCATGCTCGTCAAAACAAACAGTGCGCCAAGCACTAACATTCCTTTTTCAGCCCAGAACAATCCAACTTCCATTTGTGTATTCCTTGATAAAACGGTGAGCAACTCAAATCATTCTAGTCACCTTTTAGCTCGGTTTCTGTAAGACCAAGGTCTAAATTACGAAGTACGCAATTTAGGGCTTATAGGTCATTGTTGGTAATTGATAGTTCTCGGTCAGCAATACAACGTTTATCGTTCAAGGTTCCATGGTAAAGGCGAGCATCACAAGCAAATCACGTATAAGCATGATTCGACAAATCTGGAGATTGGTTGTTCTTTTGAATGACACGCATCAATTGGATAAGCAGCAGAATACCTGTCACGCCTAAGCCAACACCGATTCCGCCCCAAATCCCTGCCAATTCGAACTTAGGCATCAAATACCAAGCCGCAGGCAAGCCAAATACCCAGTAACCGATGGCTGTCATCACGGTTGGCATAGAGACAATCTTCATGCCTCTTAGCAGGTTAATCGCCAGTAGTTGCCAAGCATCAACAATAAAGCACAAAGCAACGACCCAAATCACAGAAGCCAGTAGTGAAGTCATAGCACCCGTGCCATCGTCTAACTTGAAGATAGAAGCGATCATCTCAGGCCATATAATGAACACGGCCGACAACGCCACACTCAACACCGACACCAATATGAAGCTTTGAATCGAGGTTCTTTTTATTCCTTCGTAGTTACCCGCGCCAAAATCACGGCCAACCAAAATCGCCGCAGCTTGTGAGAAACCAAAATTGAAGTTCCAAGTAAAGCTTAAACATTGCAGCAAGATTTGGTGCAAGGCTAACGAAGCAATACTGATCGTGCCCGCCATCAAGGTGCCACCGTAAATCAAGCCATGCTCAAGTAAAGCAGCCAAGCCGATAGGTAGACCCATCAACAACAATGGGCTCATCAACTTGATTGAATACTCTTCTGTATTTAGCCAAGGGGCGAACTGCTTAAACTCGTCACGCTTAAATACCCAAACCGTATATCCAACCATCACGATAAATGCCGCGATAGCCGTACCAAGCCCTAAACCTGTTAAGCCCATGTCTAATTGGAAGGTGAGAAAGTAGCTCACTGGCACATTCAGAATTACGGTGATAATAGACATCACCAGAATAGAACGCACATTGCCAAACGCGCTAGTTAAGCCGCGAAGTACCAACAAGATAAGCGAAGGCAACATCACCCACTTCAAAGCATGGACATATTCCATAGCTAAAGTGATCACTTCTGGCGGCTGTTTGGCTGCTTCTAATACCAACGGAGCAAACCAGAAGCTGGCCATTAAGGTCACACTGAGCACGAATGCCAACATGGTTGCGCCTTTCACAGCCAATCTGATTTGAGTATTACCAAACTCAGGGCGAGCTACGCGCTGACCATAAGCAATCGCAATCAAGTTCGCGACACAACCCACGGTGCTGCTCGCAATAATGAAGATGAAAAAGTAGATTGAGGCACCTAAGCCACCAGCCGCAAGGGCTGACACACTGATACGCGACATCATCCAAACATCAGTAACGACTAAAGCCATAGAGATCAGCTGTGAAATGATCAAAGGGAATGCAAGAGTGAGTATTTTTTTCATGAGCGCCTCAGTTAATTTCGCCCAAAATACGATCGATGAGGCTGGCGTTCAATTGATAAATTTGCGACTCTAACATTCCATAAACTCATGCGAACGAATTATGACCCCATATCCTAGCTTGCCATCATCACATAATGGCTTAAAAGCCTTTGAAGCTGCCGCAAGGCTGATGAGCTTTACTCTGGCTGCCGAAGAGCTGCATGTGACACAAAGTGCGATCAGCCGACAGATCAAACAGCTTGAAGATGAGTTAAGCGCATCACTGGTTATTCGTAAGCATCGAGCCATAGAATTAACGGTACAAGGTCATGATTTGTATGTCGCTTTGCGAGAAAGCTACGGTAATATCGAAGCTGTTATCGCCTCTTGGAGTGAGCCCAAGCAGAAGCGTATCGTGATCAAAGCGACTCTGAGTTTCGCGACGCGAGTATTGATCTCCAAAGTTCGGGAATTAAACGAGCGTTATCAAGATCATGAGATAGTCATTGTTCCTGTGATTGAGGAAGACGAATCGATTAATAGTAGTGAGTATGATCTACTGATCTTCCACACGCGTTTCAAAAAACGCTATGACAAGGCACCTGACATAACCTTCTTGCGTGAAGAGTTCATGGCGCCGGTTTGCTCTACTAGTTTAACCACCAAAGACACCGACCTTGATTCAATCTTAACCTTGCCAAGGCTGCATCCAACCTTAGATCATCACGACTGGAAAGTGTGGCTGGCCGATGTTGAATTCCCACCAAAGAAACCTGTCAGAAATACCAGCTTCTTGTCTTTAGATATGGCGCTCAGTGCCTGTCTATCCGGTGAAGGGGTTACGGTCACGGATCTGTTGTTAGTTCAACAAGATCTCCAACGAGGCTTCTTGTACTGCCCTAGAAATGCAAAAATCCAACACAGTGCTTGGACTTACTTCATGCACCAGCGTAGTCACACGCCTATCATCAACGACCTTATTGAATGGCTTAGAGAAGAGACAACAAAAGAGATCGAGTTGCTGAAAGTACTCGCACAGCAGTATCAATGGTTTGGTGTAATAGAACAGGACAAAGCCTTTGGTCGGCTCTTCTAAACTAAGTTATGATTCCTGTTCCCTCAACCGATTGATATTTTTATGCCTTCTTTCTCTTTTTCAATGATCCCTGTTGGGGTTAGATTCATGATCCTTTCTGCTTTTGGATTCGCACTGATGTCAGCGTGTGTGAAATACATCAGCAACTACGGCATACCTGTATTCGAAATTGTTGCAGCAAGGGCTTTGGTGTCTTTGATCATCAGTTATATCGACGTTAAGCGAAAAGGCATTTCGATCTGGGGAAATAACAAACCGTTGTTGTTTGTTCGAGGCGCAGTTGGCACAGCAGCCTTGATGTGTGTTTACTACGCTGTGACCACCTTGCCATTAGCAGAAGCAACCATTCTACAATACGTTCATCCTGTATTTACCGCTCTACTTGGTGTGTTATTCCTGAAAGAACGCGTCCAAAAGTCGACCATGATCTGCATTGCGTTTTGCTTAGCAGGATTATTAGTGATGGTTCAGCCAAGCATGAACAGTGGCGCGAGCAGCGAGTTACCGCTATTCAGCATTATGGTGGCGTTATGTGGCGCATTTGGTAGCTCAATTGCTTATGTGATTGTGAGGAAGCTTAGCCAAACAGAAGACAGTTCAGTCATCATCTTCTACTTCCCACTGGTTGCGCTACCAATCTCAACAGCTCTTATCTGGAACGACTTTGTATGGCCTAGCCTATTCCTAACCATGATGCTTGTGCTCGTCGGGATTTTCACACAAATAGGACAATACGGTTTAACCAAAGCAATGCAAACCCAGGCAGCAGGTAAAGCTTCAGCTTACTCATACGTGCAGATCGTCTTCTCAGCGCTATTAGGTGTGTGGATCTTCAATGAGATTCCATCGGTTTGGACTTATCTAGGTGGTGGCCTGATTGTCACTGGTGCACTCATTAACGTGTTTGGTAAACAGCTATTGGTGCCGTTCAAGGCTAAATAAGTAACCCACTCAATATCAGCTGATAAATAGAATCTAAAAAGGGCATTGCGGATTATTCCACGATGCCCTTTTCTATAAATGCTCTCTAGCGCGCTTTCATTCAGCTAACCAACTTTAACAAAGCGGCGTATTACGTAACTAACTCGTGGCATTTCGTAACTTAGGATCATCACTCAAATACTCAACAAACTCGATTTCAAAGCCTGCAGGATCCACAAAGTAGACATTTTTTCGATAAGGTTCTTCGGCACCGGGTTTGGCAATTGGAAAGCCCGCATCAACAAGGCGTTGAGTGACACTTTCGATATTATTGGTCACATAAGCGAAGTGTGCGAGACCAACAGAATGCCCAGCCAAATCTCTATTTTCACCTTCACCGTGATCACTTATTGCTATGTATTGGTACTCGTCGCCAAAATGCAGCCAGTTACGTGGCTTGCCTGACCATTCGCCTTTTCCTTCATCACGAACGTACCAGTGTGGAAACGCCGCTTTATAGAAAGTCAGCATTTCAGGGATGTCCTTGACGACTAAATTCACATGTTCAAGTTGGATCATTCTTCTCTCCTTAAAGTATTCTCGTAAGCAACGTTGCACATCCTAATACCTCAAGTTAAGTTGAGGTAAAGCACTAATTTGCATTTATTTCGAGAACGTTTTTAGAGCCCAAATTGTCGTATTTTGAAGCGATACAAACCCTAAGTTTAGACGACCTTCCCTGATGTGGTTTATTTGGAATCCAGAATGACTGAGAGACAAGCCGCTATGGTTTAGGCGGAGTAACCTCAACTTCTAAAGCGGCTCGGTCTCTCCACTTGAAAACCTTCTTCCATTTAATCGGCATCATTGGAATAACGATGAGACTAATGCCCACCAGCGTCAGGATGTCTGGAATCTCATCGAACCACATAACACCAAACAATGTTACGAACACCAACCCAGAATATTCGGCGAGCGCAATCTGGTTGGCCGGTGCTTTTTTGTAAGCCACCACCACAAGCGCATGGTATCCAAGTACGAACAAGTTGATTGCCATGATCCAACCAACATGACGCCATTCGAGCGCAGACCAAGTTGGCAGCGCTAATGCCAGTGCAAGTGGCAGAGTCATAATGCTGGTCCAGAACAGAGTTGAGATGATGTGTTGCTCTGCATTCAAGCGTTTAATCAAGATATTACCCACGCCCATCGCAAGCGCACTGCCTAGCCCAGCAATCGCCGCCCAATGAAATTGTTCAGGGCGTAACACGATTAATACGCCCACAAAACCAATCAGGGTCGCGATCACTTTTGAAGATGTCGGCCTTTCTTTCAACAGCACGATCGACAAAGGCAGCATAAGGATTGGTCCAACGTAGAACATCGCGTTTGCTGTCGCCAAAGTAAGGTGTGTAATGGCGATCATCGCGCAGCCACTCCCCACTAAGATAAATTGAGCCCTTAAGAAGTTGATTCGGCAACCGCCTTTCATACGCGTCTCTCTCGGTAACTTTAACCAAAATGGAAGCAACAAGATCACGCTCAATAGCTGACGGATAAACACGTACTGGAACGTAGGGACTTCGCCATTCAGTATCTTCAATGATACGTCTGAAAAAGACGCAAGTAGGTTTGCGAGCACCAAAAGCAAAATGGCGTGGTTAACAGCTTTATTCATACAGAAGTAAGATTACACATTTGTCATACAATTATGGGCGCACATCATACATGAGAATTTGAAATGTGTAATAGCAAAATTAATAAGGCTCAGACTAATGCAATTTTGAATTAAACCTCGATGAACAAATCACAGCTATTCGTCAATATTTAGCCGCATTAATATTCTCTTATTGACTGATACATCAAGTTACAATTCGATTTCATATTAGCCAACAACACTGATCTGGGTTAATAAACTGGTTTCACAATAACCTTATTTTTATTGGGGTCAGATAATTAATAAAAAGGAAGTTAAAGTGAAAAAATTATTAGCACTTGGTATCGCAGCGGTAATCTCGGCTCCAGCAGTAGCCGACCACAGCACAATCAATGGTATGGATTTTGGTCCACTCGCAAAGTTAGTCGGCACATGGAAATCAGTCGAAACTGGCGGCGTTGATATTTCTCCAGGTCAAGAAGGCACAGAAGTGGGCAAAGGTGGCCCCGCGGTCACACCATTTTATGAAGTGATGACATTTGAGGTTGCGGCAGATGCAACCAACGCCAGCGATCAATATCTGGTTGCTCTGTACTACAAGCAAGAAGTATTCAGAAAGGCCGACGACTCTAAATTCCACGATCAACGTGGCTACTTCATCTACGATCAAAAAAATCAGATCGTCTACAACTCTTACTGTGTACCACGCACCACATGTGTCACCGCAGAAGGCCCTGCTGGCGATACAATGACGTTAGTTGCGTCTAAGCGTGGCATCGCTGAGTCCGAATACATGACGGACAACGCAACCACCACGGGCTTCACGATGAACATTAGCATTTCAGACGATACGCTGACGTACTCTCAAACAACAGGCTTAGAGATCTACGACAACGCATTTGCTCATACAGATTCAAGCACTCTAATTAAAGTGAAGTAGATTCAAATACAAACGCCTTTCACAGCGAAGTGAAAGGCGTTTTTCTTTTGTACTTGTAACAACAAACAAGTTTAACTAGATTGTGTATCAACCTTGGCGTAACGGTTGGCTAGCACTGCACAGTAAAAGATCTGAATCGGGTGATAAAGCATGATTGGTAGTAATATCATCCCTAGATTAGGGTTGTGAGCAAAGATCACCTTAGCCATAGGAATACCTGCCGCTAAGGTCTTCTTAGTACCACAGAATACTGCCGCGACTTCATCTTGATGATTGAATCCAACCTTTCGGGCACTCCATTGAATGCCGTGTACCATCACCATCAATACCACTAAACAAATCACCGCTGACAGCAACAACAGCATTGGTGAAAAGTCGCTCCAAATACCGTGTTCAATAGAGTCACAGAAAGCACTGTAGACGATCAGAAGTATCACGTATTTATCTAACTTATTGACCACTGACTTGTGTTTCTGAGTCCATTCAAAAAGTAACGGGCGCATCAACTGGCCGACAATCATTGGCAATAGCAGCATTTTAGATATAGAGATCACCGATTCCATCAGGTTTAGCTCTGCACCTTCCAACCCCATAAAGAGCTGGATCAGTAGAGGCGTAATGAACACGCCTAAAATACTAGAAAGTGATGCATTGAATATCGCACCCGGTAGGTTTCCTTTTCCAATCACCGTCATCGCGACCGAAGACGAAATCGTACTCGGTAATACGAAGAGGTAACAGAAACCAAAGGCCAGAGCTGCTGGCATATAAGCGACAAAGCCTTGCCCGAATATCACCCAAAGCAGTGGGTAAACTAAGAATGTCGCGCTTTGTACAAAAACATGCAGCTTCCAATTCGAAAGCCCCTCAAGAATGGCTTTGGGAGACAAACCCAAACCGTGTAAGAAAAACACCAAAGCGATGCCGAGAACAGTCACCGTATCGAGATGAAGTACCCCACCCGATTTGCCCCAATCCGGCGTAAAAACAGCAACGACCATAGCCACCACCATCCCTACAAGAAACCATTCCTTTTTCAGTTTTTCTATCATGTTGACACGCACTTTCTGTAGATTCCATTTCAGCCAATAACAAGGCTCCGATGCTATTTATCCTATCGACTCTAATTTTAATTAACCACCATAAACGTAAATTAAGCTTGTCTTTATCTTGAGGGTTAACATCGTTATTAAGTTTGTTACACCCGTTTTGCTCAGGATTAATCGGATGTATGGAATGACGATGAAAATATTAGAAAACAGAGGTTTATCGAGAAGATAAGATCACTTTCAGTGATCGGAACACAAAGGCAAGCCGTAGGGACAGCAATCAAACAGTAACAAATTTAGATACCAATATTCAGCCTATTACCAATAACTACTCAGCGGGAGCAAAACATGGACAACAGAATCACCATTATTGAGTTTCTCAGAGTGTTTGAGTGCATTCGCACCTCTGGCGAGCAACTGGACAATAAATATCAAGTGGGCGAAATGGCGGCTTGGCATGATTATGATGGTTATACCTGTTGGCTAAGCTATAAAGACGTAACAGTGACGCTGATGTTTCATGGTTCATTGAAAATCGAGTACGACAATGCTTCAAATTATTCTGAATTTATTGAGCGTTGTCTGGGTATGCTTGCCACTGAACCTTCTCCATAAAACGCGAACAGGCTAACGGAGACAATCATGAACGAAACGGCTTCATTGCTTAAGCGAAGACACCCTTTGTGGCTAGTAATCAGCCTCTCTTTTTTATGGTCTCAAGTATCTGTAGCAGGCATAGGTATGATTGACTTTACACAACCGAACGAACATAAGAATTGGACAGCGACCAACGACAATGTGATGGGCGGCATCTCAACAGGCGAGCTTGTTTACGAAGGCGAGACGAGTCAATTTAAGGGCGAGCTATCGTTAGAAAATAATGGTGGTTTCAGTTCTGTAAAGCGCTCCATTGAATCACCTGCCCATGAAATAGATAGTGCAGTGCTGATATTCGTTGGTGATGGTCGCACCTACCAACTGAGGTTCACCACTTGGAAGGAGGGTAATCGAGTTCAATACAAACACGATTTCGATACCATAAAGGGAGTGCGGCTTAACAAGGTGTTCCACTTCAATGATTTTCAAGCTGTGTTCAGAGGTCGGCTACTGAGCGATGCGCCGGAACTTAAGGCACGAGACATCAAACAAATCGGTTTTTTGATTGCGGACAAAGAGCCCTCGCCTTTTGAGCTAGACCTAATACAGCTTCACTTCAGAACATCGAAACCTATCACATCACCAGAAGCTGACTAAACTGACTAAACTGAAAACAAACAAAAGCCCCTGAAACCTTTTGACTAGCAATCAGATATCAGGGGCTTCTTCTATTTAAACCGTCAACAATTCAAAACAACGACGGATTAAAACATCAGCAATTAGTATTTGATGGCAGTTTTACCAATCGAGGCACTGCTCTCAATGCGTTGGTGTGCATCTTTAAGTGTTTCCACACTAAAGCCATTTAGGGTCGAGGTTAGCGTCGATTTAATACGGCCCGCATCAATCAGATTCGCGGCTTGGAATAAGATGTCTTGTTGCTTCTGGATATCGTCTGTGTTGAACAGTGAACGTGTAAACATCAGCTCCCAAACAAAGCCCGCTGATTTGCCTTGCAGCGCTGACAAGTCAATGCCACCGTCAAATTCAACAATCGAACTGATCATGCCTTGCGGTGCAATCAACTCAACCATCGCATCCCAGTGCCCTTTTGTGTCTGCAACATTGAAGATGTAGTCGACATGTTGAATGCCTTGCTCTCGCACAGACTCGACAAGGTTACGGTGGTTCACCACATAGTCCGCCCCCATATCTCTTACCCACTGTTCAGTTTCAGGTCTTGAAGCTGTTGCGATAACATTTAGGTTGGTCAGTTGCTTAGCCAGTTGAATCGTAATTGAACCAACACCGCCAGCTCCACCAATGATCAGGATAGACTTTTTCTCTTCAGGGCGAGCACGCAAGCGGTCGAACAATGCTTCCCAAGCGGTAAGTGTTGCTAGTGGCATAACGGCTGCAGCTTCATCAGAAAGACTCGTAGGCGCTTTAGCCGTAATACGGTAGTCCACAGCTTGGTATTCTGCGTTAGCCCCCATACGTGTTACATCACCCGCATAGTACACACGGTCACCGACTTCGAAGCCTTCAACGTCAGCGCCTTTGCCAACAACTTCACCGACTGCGTCATAACCCAACACTTTTGGTTGTTCGAGTGTTTTGTCTTTGGCACTACGAATACGAATTTTTGCGTCAGCAGGGTTAATAGAAGTCGCACTCACTTTTACCAGCAAGTCATTATTTTTTAGTTCTGGCAGACTCGTTTCAAACTCAAATAAACTGTCTTGCTCTGTAATCGCAAGTGATTGAGTAAATCCGATCGCTTTCATTTTTGATGGTACTGACATTGTGCTTTCTCCTTGAATTAGACGAGTTAATCTTAGTCAATTCTCACTCTAGATAAACCGCCTAATATTTGAATTATTATCAAATTATTTTTGATAATTGTATTGCCGTTATCTGGGTAATGCAGACATCTAACTGCACTGCCAACGGCTTAGAGGTTAAATAATCCCTTTCTCAATCAACCAATCATGTGTGACTTGATCTTGTGGTTTACCTTCACGGCAAACTTTGTAATCCAGCTCTGCGATGATGTCGTTCGAGAAGCGCAGGGAGTCCAACTTCTGAATCTGTTGTTCGCTGAACAGATGCTTCTTGTCGTCTCTTAAAAGAAGCACTGCTCTATCAACAATTCCGAGTAGGCCTTTTGGCTCTTTGAGCTCACGAATATCGTAGCGATAGTGCAAAAACTGAGGTTTCCACAGTGGCACTACCACCCACTCTTTGTTTGCGACCGCACTTTCAAAGGCATTGAAACAATCATCTTCACTGCCAGGAAAGAACTGGTAGCCGGCATCGCTCAGGCCATAATCTTTCATCATCTGGATAGAGAAGCGTGTGATACCAGCGCCGGGGTTGATGCCTTGAATGGTCGAGTTCATTTTCTCGATCACTTCAGCTTTTAATAAATCAGAGACTTCAGAAACCGCCTCTTCAGGCACATAGTCTGGTACGCCCCACAAAGCATACGGTTCATAATGAAGCCCAAGCTCGATAAGTGGCTCAACTTCTTCAACGCCCGCTTTGTAGATACCGTGACTTGATGGCAACCACGCAGAAGAAAGCATATCCACTTGGCCTGCTTTCAGCTTTTCAAAGTTCTCCTGATGTGGAGAGAAAATACGCTCTACCTCAAAACCCATGGATTTCAATACATTGGCAACCAATGATGCGGTCGTACGGTGGAACGACAAATCCGTTACACCCATTGTGATTTTCTTAGTCATCTTATCCCCCTAGATCGTAGGTTTCGTCCATACGATGTGTACTGCGCTACGTTGTCGATATGGGGAAATGATAGTGAGAAAATTACTAATGAAAAACAGCCTCATATTTGAATTATTATCAAATTAGTTTTGACAATTAAGTATTTGAAGCTAACTTAGAAGCGATAAGTAGAGATAACCCATTTGCAGATTGTGATGGGGAAATATCCCAACGCCATGTTTAGAACATAATTCAATACAGGTAGATAACATGCTTCTTGAAGATTTACAGGTCATTTTGAAAGTGGCGGAGTTTCGCAGTATCACCGCTGCAGCCACCAACCTTGATATGCGCACTGCCACAGCAAGTGCAGCGGTAAAACGTGTTGAAGCGGCACTAGGTGCGGAGTTATTTGTAAGAACCACGCGCCACCTAAGGCTCTCTTCAGCTGGCGAGCGTTATTTACCGGAATGCGAACAAGCCTTAAAGATGTTGGAGCAAGCGAAGCTCAACATGCGCGAAGAGCTTGGTATTCTTGACGGTGAAATTCGCATAGCGCTTTCATCAGATCTAGGACGCAACCTAATCACACCTTGGTTAGATGAGTTCTTGCTTGAATACCCAAAGGCGACGCTTCGCACTAGCATCAGCGATAGCAATATCGACTTCTACCGAGATTCCGTCGATATGGCGCTGCGTTACGGCTCTCCGACCGATGCGAACATGTATGGTTTCAAGATATGCGATGTGCCGAGGATATTGTGTGCGGCTCCTGAATACTTGGCTGAAATGGGCACACCAAAACACCCGAGTGACTTAGCTCAGCACAATGGTTTGCTTTACCAACTCCATGACATGTTGCAAGACGAGTGGGTGTTTAACGATGGTACTCAAGATCATAAAGTGAAACTAAAAGGAAATCGCGCTTCGAACGACGCAGACCTTGTAAGACGTTGGTGTATCGCAGGTAAAGGAGTGGCAATAAAATCTTGTTTAGACATGTCACCTCATCTGCTTTCAGGTGAAGTGGTTAAAGTTATGCCTGAGTTTAAGCCGACCCCTACCGAGCTCTGGTTAGTGTGTCCAAGTCGTCAATCCATCACCCCTACTGTGCGACTACTGAGAGATCTATTCCGCGATAAAACTGCGGAGATCCTTTCGCAACTGAGCGAACAAGGCATTATAGAAAGCAAAATATCATAGGATCTAATGCAGCTTGGATATAAGAAGTAGAGATACAAAAAAGGCGTTAGAGAACTCAATTCGCTAACGCCTTTCATCATTAGAACATCATAGCTTCATGATGAACCTTAATAAGAGTACTTAGTTTAATACTCTTAATACAAGAGCTTAGTTTGACTCGTCTTCAACATCGCAGTCTGCGCAGCACTGAAGAGCAATCTCATGTTCGAAGGTGATGGTGTCTTTACCTTCTTCAAGTAGCTCTGCGATTTCGTCTGCCACTTCTTTTTCATCATCCGCTTCGATTCCGCTTTCTAATTCTTCTTCTGAATAACCAAAGAAGTTAAGCAGTAAATACTCACGCGCTTCATCTTTAGTACAAACCACGTCTGCTGAAAGATCAGGAGTAACCTCGCCTTGTGCAAGTGTCGCTGTCACTTGTGCGATAGCATCGTCTTTCATCGCAGGCGTTAACCAACCAAGATCAGTACTTACTGTCGTTTTTTTACAGTCGAAGCAAGGCAGTTGGTGAAAGTAGTATTGAAAGGTAGTCATAGGTAAATTCTTCTTTAAATGTTGTATAGCGAGATTATGCGCGTTTTGTAGCAAAATACTATCTCAATCACAACCTGAAACCGCTTCGTTCTAAGTATTTTTTCAAGCTCCGCGCAAGCTGATGTGATCATCCTATAAAAGCGCTGTTTTGCGCATGCTTACTCAGCTTTACGCTTGTTTACATTTGTACGGGTAATATATGCCTTATCAGATAACAAGCGTGGCACCTCACAAATATTTTGGCTCTTGCTTAGTTTCGTCGCTCCAGCTATTAGCTATGAGTTCACGGCTTACTTAGCTACTTAGCTCGGATTTGTTTGAAATAGCTTTGTTTTCAATTAACTTACTTGCACTTGGCTTATTTTGAACCACGCTTATTTAAATCACCCCTTCTCGGATACCCAATCAATGATCATCACAAAATATCAAGCCCTTGCCCTTTCATCAGTTGCTTTGCTCGTTACAGGCTGCTCACCATCATCAGATACACCCTCGGTCAGCAACGTCAGTGATTACCAAGGCTCAGCGAGTATTACTCAAGGGTTGGCGACCACCGTTGAATCGAATCTCTTTGAGTGTGCAAACGGACGTAGCCGAGTGGCGGGCGTCGGGGAGATTACGGACTCAGAAGGAAAGGTTTGGACGGTTCCAGCCAAAAACAACTTTTCAACAGGGCCGAAAGCCTTTGATCTTTATGAAGAGTGCTCAAACACCACGCCAAGCAGCCTAGCCGAAGTCGATCAAAGCTCTGTACCGGTAGCTGTTGTGGATCAAGACGGTGAGGAAATAACAGGTTATATTTTTGCCGATAACTATTTCGAACTTTATATCAACGGCAAGTTAATCGCGGTAGACACCGTTCCTTTCACACCGTTTAACTCAAACATCGTCAAATTTAAGGTGAAGAAGCCTTACACGATTGCGGTGAAAGTGATTGATTGGGAAGAAAACCTAGGTCTTGGCAGCGAAGATAACCGCGGAAAGGCATACCACGCTGGTGATGGTGGCTTTATTGCGAGCTTTAGTGACGGAACCGTGACAGGTCCAGACTGGCAAGCACAAACCTTTTATACCTCCCCGATTTATGACCTGACTTGTTTGAGTGAAGTGGACGGGAAGCGTCTTTCTGAAAGCTGCACCACGGAAGGAACTGACCACGGTCAAGATGCCTACGCCGCTCATTGGGAAACACCAACCAACTGGATGAACCAAGAGTTCGATTCAACATCTTGGCCTCTAGCATCGGTATATTCAGAAGACGATATTGGCGTGAACAATAAAAAAGCGTACATGAACTTTATCGAAAAATTCAGTGGTGCTGGCGCAAGCTTTATCTGGTCGACAAATGTCGTTCTCGATAATGAAGTGCTACTGAGATACGAAGTTAAGTAGCTTTATTCCTTTGTAAGCAAGCCCAGTCACGAGTATGACTGGGCTTACTACTCAAACAACTTGCTGATGTTTCTAATTCACAGCGAACCTGATCCTAATCTTGGGTCGCTTGATTACGACGAAGTTTGCGAAGTCTTGTTTGCTCCACGCGACTTAGCTTTGTAATTGTGTAACCAGCAACAAAACAACCCGATGCACAAACCCCAAAATGCGCTACCGATTCCCAGTAAATTGGTGCCAGAAGCGGTGAATAAGAAAGTAAGCAGTGCGGGTTCTCTGTAGTGACTGTCTGCCATTGATACCGCAAGGCAATTCATCAAGGTGGGCATCACCGCTAAGCCAGCAACCGCAATGACAATCTCGGAGGGTACGGCGCTAAACAGCGACACAAATGACATCCCCATCACACCAGCTAACAAGTAAAACCCGCCCATACAGATCCCAGCCATATAACGTGTCTTGGGGTTACTATCAGCATTCGGGCCCATGCAAATAGCGCCCGTAATTGCTGCAAGGTTATACGCAAAGCCACCAAACGGTGCGAAGATCAAACCTGTCACCCCGGTGGTGGTAATGATCTTCGATGAATCGACTTGGTATCCGTTCGCTTTTAGAACCGCAAATCCCGGTAAGTTCTGTGAAGCCATCGTCACTATAAACAGTGGGATACCCACACTGAACAATGAAAAGAACTCAAAATCGGGCGTGATGAACACTGGGGTCGTTAATCCCATAGTCACCTGACTGACATCGAGTTTGCCAAAACCCACACACATGACCAATGCGATGATGAAAATGCTTGGGATCAGTAAATTTCCTAACCGCGCTTTCGCCAGAATAAATACAGCGAGCATGACCGCTACGACTTGTGCCTCTTCCATTAGCGACGTGAACAAACCCAAACCGAATTGCAATAGAATCCCCGCGAGCATCGCTGAGGCAATCGATGTTGGGATCTGTTTTAGGACTTTCTCAAATATCCCCGCCAATCCAACCAACGTGATCAACATCGAACTGAACAAAAACACGGCTACTGCCTGATTCATTGTCAGCCCTTCAAGAGATGTGATTAACAACGCCGCTCCAGGCGTCGACCACGCTGTAACCACAGGCTTCTTGTAATGAAACGAGAGCAGTATTGTGGTCATCCCCATGCCAATTCCCAACGCCCAAAACCATGACGCCACTTGTTCTTCGGTTGCTCCAGCACTCATTGCCGCTTGGAAAATAATCGCCGCGGCGCTCGCATAACCAATGAAAACAGCGAAAGCAACAGGCGTGAGTAAAGCAATGTTAGGACAAATTGAACGTGGAGAATCCAGCCCGACAGTCGCTAAGCTCTGGCAGATAGCTTCTGGATTCGAGGTGTCACTTTCGAGCTTTATCGCGGCTAGCCCAAACAGTGAACTGACGAGTTTATTCAGAGATGCAAACGAACTAAGGCATGAAGAATACAACATTGGCTTTTTCGTCAGTTTGTTGTTTCCTTTTGAGGAAGCACTAGGATTTGAAATATTCGAACTCACCCTAGCACCCGATTACCAGCATGAATCCGCCCCACATAACGCAGGCGTCACTGAGCACATCTTATGCATTTCAGGAGAGATGGCCGTGATGTTTGATGATGAGTGGCATACGTTACGCGCAGGACAAGCCGTTCGCTTCAATGACAACCAGACCCATGCCTACAAAAATATCGGTGAAGGAAACGCCGTATTTCATGATGTGATTCACTACCCTAATAACAAGCAATAGTGCCGGATTTGGTGCTAACGGATGTTTAGCTCTAACCGGATGTTCAGCGCTAACGAAAGAGCTGGCAGACCACTGGCTGTTACTAACTTAAAGCGACTATACGTTGACGACCATGCTGCCATCTTCGGCTTGATAACGAGCCCATAGTTGAGAGAGGTTTTCTTTATTAAGCTGTATCTCTTTTTCTTTCAGAAACGTTTCGTTGTGCAGCTTCGAATACGAGCGCTCAGCAAGGTCACAGCTAAATGTAACGATGGTTTTCCCTTTCCCCATTCTAGCCGCAGCGTATAGCGCACCTGCTACGTTCAACGACGAACTGCTTCCTAGAAGAATACCGTCATGTTCCGCAACAAGGCGGGATATCGTCACCAAATCCTGATCGGGAAGCGTGATTGCACGATTGATTTTTGCCTGCCTGAAATTTTCAACCGTTCGCATGATCCCTATGCCTTCCGTGAACGAACTTCCCGTTGATTGATAGTGTCCATTACGTAGAAACGAATAAATGCCGGACCCATTTGGGTCAACTAACCAAGTTTCGAGATTGGGTTGCTGCTCAGATAGATAGTGTGAGTTTCCGGCAATGGTTCCACCCGTCCCCACCACTGAAACTAGAGCATCAATATTCCCCTGTGTTTGCTGCCAGATCTCAGGTCCAGTATTTAAATAGTGCGCTCGATAATTACTGAGATTTTCAAACTGATCTGCCCACCAATAACTCTCATTTTCGACACCAATCCGCTTAGCCGTGTGGTAAAAATGTTCAGGGTTTGCAAAAGGACAAGGGTCGACCAATAACAGTTCAGCATTATAAAGCGAGATCATGCGCTCTTTCTCTTGTACCTGCCCTTTTGGCATCACCACCAACATTTTGTAACCAAGGGATTTAGCGACCAGAGCAAGTCCTATTCCCGTATTACCAGCAGTACCTTCAACGATTGTCATTCCCGGCTTAAGCTTACCGGCTTCTATTGCATCCATAACCAACTGAAGTGCCGCTCTATCTTTAATCGAACCACCCGGGTTCTGGTGTTCGCACTTAATAAGAATCTCACAACCTGATATCTCTGAAAGACTGTTGATTCTAACAAGATCGGTATCGCCAATCAGTTCACTGAGATTGTTTGCAATATGGGCAGATGACATCGCGACTCCATTTATTTGTTGAGGATAAGTTTGTTCATCGATTGGGTTGTCGATGATCATAAGCGTAGCTCTGGGGTCTGCTTAGTCAAGAAGTGCCGGAATTGAAAAGACTCTCATTTTCCAAATAGCAATTATAATTAGGGGTGACCGATTAGATTGAGGGCAAAAAAATGTTTCTAAAAGAGAAAAAACCGGTGACCTCGTTGATGTAACTGAAATGACCAAATTAACCAACTTATTTCAAGACAGTATCGAAGGTCGGTTTCAAGCAGGCGAAGAACAGCAAGACCCTGAGATGTTTAAAAAGTCCGAACTGATGTTTATGTCAGGGGAAGAGTTACCTCGATGCTGGACAGATCCAAACTACCGCTCAGGGACTAAATAACCTTAGCGCTTCCAGAGCACCCGATGAGTCGCAATTTAAGCTCTGTTCTAAAACTGTTTCACGATCGCCTTGTAGGCTATCCCCCTGTTAAAACATTCAGACGCATCTTTACTAGACACAAAAAGCGAGCCACTTGGGCTCGCTTTTGATTGTCTTTTTCTTGCTTAGACTTCAGTTCAGATTACAGAAGTTCTACCGACTGTTGAGCAATCACGAATTCTTCGTTGGTTGGCAAGCTATTATAATCGCACCTATTAACACGGGTTTGGACAAAAGTCAGTTAGAGTCGATGCTCTAAATAACCCTCTATTCATTACTTGATGTATTCTGACCGAACCAATCCCCCCACTAAAGTGTAAGTCAATGATAAACCCCCTATGTCATCACCGCTCTAACCATCACAAGGGATCAGATCGCAGAACTCCGAAAAGGTTCAACTGATTTAGGCAACAACGCCATGTTCACTCTAACGACTTGAGTTTCCGTCAAAATCATCAGATTTTTCTTTGAAGGGAGTATATATTGATGCGACTGAATGCATTGTGAGGAGAATAATATGTCAGTTCTGGATTATCAAGATGCTTCGAAAGAAGAGCTTCAAGAACTAGAAAACGAAAGGCTTGAGCTACTGAACGACTTTAAAGAGCAGTTGGCAGTGTTCTGTGATTACCTAAAGGTTGACTTAGACCAGCAAGCGACCTTGAAATCACTAGACACCGCAACAGCACTCACGCTTTCCTCTCCACGTTATATTCCTGCACAAAAGGGAATTTTAAAAATCTCAGCTCAAGGCTATTTAAGTATAAAATTGGTTGAGAAAGTCAAATCAACCACTACAGACATTGTTAAGGCGCTAGCCAAAAAAATTGCAGACTCTTCCCCAAAACTGCCATGCAATGACATTGCACTTAAAGGTTCCGTTGATTCCATCGCCGCAAAGCTGACTCAACGCTACTTGTTTGGCCATAGACGCTTTTATGACGTTGAACCAATTCCAGAAGTCCCAACATTGAGGAACGACGACTTAAGAGCTTTATGTGAACGTCACCTTCTCGATCGAGTAAAGGAGCGTTATACGTCTCACTACCACCGCTATAGATTATGGGACGGAAGAGCCATCGATTTATTTTCTAGCTACCTGTTTAATGTCAAAAGTGAAGAGCATAGTTTCTTTGATTCTAAGAACTTAATTCATCTTCTGAATAACACCCCTGCGCCAATCAAAAAAGAATGGTTTAAAGATGAATGCATCGAATGTTGGGAAGCGCTTTATGCAGATGGCCCACGTTATGCGTATACCGAGCTTGCCTACCCTGATGAGAGTGGTGTCATTTTTGAAGAATACGTACCACTAGACATGGTAAGTGAAGATGTATGGGATTCGCTTTATGAGCGCTATAAAAACAAACTGAAAGAACATGTCGAGTTCGCCCAATAACTCTTGTGTGTCTTACCTCTAATCAAAATTAAGCAAATAATTGTCAATAAAAGGAACAAAGAAAAAATGACCGCGACAATTTCAGTCAGCAAAAGTGCGATATTTGAGCTAATCATGGCTGGTTTAGAAGCTTATGCTGTAAAACATCAGGGCAGCAAGAGTATTTCTGTAGAAACCGCCGCTCACCTTTGGGGGTACGTGAACAAAACACATCCATTTAAATGTACGATAAATCATGTCTCTGTAGAGACGTCTGCAAAGCGAAAGCGCTCTTCAGTTGAATTTAGCTCTGAATCTCTTTTGATTAAAAAAGACATCGCGAAAGTGTTCGGAGACCAGTATCAATATATAGGAACCGCTCATTCTCACCCTTATTTGCGGGAAGAAAACATCGATGCCGCAAGAATTAGAAAAGACAAGTTGTATGAATTATCTGATGCTGATCATAAATGTGAGATTGGATATCCCGAAATTGAAGTGACTGGTAAATCGTACAGTGTAGCTTTGGTACTAACGGTTCATTCGATGCTTAAGGCTGATGATAGAAAAGATGGAACAAGCTTCGGAGAACCACTTATCGAGTTTTCTCTCGGCAATATCAAATTCTGGCTGTATGGCCGAGTTTTTGAGCATAAATCGAAGTCATCTTTGAGCGACGAGGAACGTCATTCTTATGAACGTTATAAGTTGGCCCTAAGTAATGTTCCCAACGATAAAATAGTTCCTGTGCCTCTAGAGACTGTGTTAGAAAGTGGTGTTTTTATAGATACATTGTGCAAAGACTTTGGCAGATTGAGGTTTTTAGATAATGAATCAGAATATGATTTAGCCACTGTTGCAGAGCGTAGATGGGGATAACGTTTCTGGCGTAGTCTCAGCTTACGCTTGTTTTGTTAGCGGCACTGGTTCAAGTGCTGCTATATGGTCTAAGATGTTTCACACTCTAAGTTAGTAGTTCTAAGGCGCTTTTGTCCCGTAGCGAAAGACCGCGGACGAACCAACACTATCTCAACGAAAAAAGAAAACCACTGCTAGTTCTTCAACATCAGGTGTGAATGAAATTGAGTAATTCACCTCTAAAATGATCGCTTACAGGGCAAAAAACTTTGCCCTTACATTGAAAACTATGACTGTATGGGCATAGCATAGGCAAGTTCATGAACTAATTGTCTAAACAACGATTCTTTGCCCTCTGGGATAATTAACTGGTCTTTTCCTACGCGTTGGCACAATTTCTGTAATTTAGGTGCTGACGCTATGTTCTTTGCTATCGACTCGGTATCGCATTTCAAAAGTAAAAAACGCCCCTCTAATCGTACTGCATTCTTATTGCTCTCCAACGTTTTGAAGAGGTGCTCAATTTGAGTCGGGAAATATGGTTGTTCATCTCTTTCAGATAGGAAAGATTGTATTTCTTCTAAGTCACCACCATTTTCGAGGTGTGAGAGTATCCTGCTTGTGCATAGCTGCCAGACTTGGTCGGTAACTTCATCCGCATAATTAGTAAGAAATACTCGCTCACTTGTAGTGGGTGGCTGCATAAACTGAACACGATTCTTCGGCAATAATGCGATCGATGTTTTCGTTGATTCGGATACATCGATGTAGGTATCAACCACTCCAAGCACATAGGCTCCGAGCTTTGTAAGCCTGATATATTTTAAACCATCATAAATGGACAAATAATCTAGGTCATATTGCCCCCAACGGTCATAGTAATTATCTTGAGCGCTCTCCGGCGTTACGTAAGCTATATCGACGATCCCTAGAGTCGCGAAATACTCCATAATTAAACAGCGAGAGTAAGCATTAGTAAGAAAAGTACCGTCATGAATGCGGCCATACGTGGAATCACCGATATACAAGCTATAGGGTTCAAACGTAATATTAAAGAATTGCCCCTCAACCGCCATTAATCTCAGATAGTCATCAAAAGAGACCCATTCTTCAGGTGGGCAAGATCGCAATGTTTCTATACAAGCATCCCTGCGGCTCAGAACATTGGTAAAATATTTCTGACCTTTTCCTTTTTGCCCTTTAATCTGATTGATACGTGAGAACTCGTCAAATTTGCTTCGATCTTTCCAGTCCAAGAAAAGCTGTTTAATGACGTCACAATGTCGTTGTTGAAGAGCGGCTTTTTTTAGGTTGATTTGCAATTCACCATTTGTCTCTTTGAACCATAGAGCAGCTCTTAGAATTTGAATCCAACCAAAAGCCTTTATACTTTTCGCTGATTCGTCATCAAGTGATGTTGCCTTTTGATACGGTTCATTGAGTTTGTTGCACAGTTGGTTGAGCAATGCTTTAGAAGGCTGCCCAGTTTTCGGACTGACTTTTAACTTCTTAACCTTAATAGTATTAAGAAGAACGTTAAGCTCCGCTTCCGTGTATTGTGGTGTTTCTGACGTTTCAATCTCGTCACCATCGACAATTGCCGTTGGCACAGAAAAATGTGGTGGCAATGGAACATGAGGTTTCAAAAAAGCTAATAGGTCATTAGGTATTCTGCGTGAAGATCCGTAACGGCGGTCAGGATAAAAGAACGGAGATAAAGCTTTGTCACCGTTATCTTTATCTCGACTTCGATACAACGACCAGTCTTCTGTACTAGGTGGTTCTTTTTGATATTTTGACCAGAATACGAAACCGTCCATATAACCTGCTTGATTGTGAACGGCCTCTTGCAAAGCAAGTTTCTGAACCTCTGAGAGGTGGTTCCAAATTGACTGTAGGTTGTCTGGGTTCATCAATGCATTAAAGAGTACACTTGCAACTTCTGCTTTGCGACTGGGGATAGCACAAGAAAAGGGTAATGACTTGATACGAAACTTCAGGTCATCGACGGTGCTGTAATCAATAAGGTTTTGAAAATTATCCATGCTGTTCCTAGCTCTCTTGATATCTTCAGGAGATTTTATACTATCCCCCTTAGCTCTTTTTCCTTATTTTCGAAAAGGCGTACTTTGCATGGCTTGAATAAATGCAAATTCAATGGAAAGTGTGATTTTGCTAAGGCGCTTTTGTCCCAAAGCATGGCGGCATAACACGCCTCTGGACAAAAGTGAGTCAGTATCCATTATTGATGGTGCAGATCATATTGGATCACTGCCACAGTAGTCGAACGGCACTCGTAAAAGTGATTACAGTCAAACTAAGGTAATGACAAGCTTCATGAATCGTTTAGCCCTAAACGGCTAATTTCCAC
>NZ_JBFSUL010000074.1:0-7695 GCF_041467395.1 Vibrio sp. 10N.247.310.98
TATTTGAATGTATCAGTCACGGCGCATGGTCAGAAATCAGCAATAAAATCGAATGAGCTACCAGTTATATATCAAGGAACGCTCAAAAGTCCGCGCAGAGGAAGTCTAAAGAAAACATTACGTTAGACGGAATTTACGCTGAGCTTAGTGCTTAAGGTTCTGTCTATGATTGAGTCTTAAGTAAATCCAAAAAGAACGCGTATTCAAGTGCGTCTTCTTTTAATCGTTTAAATCGGCCAGAAGCGCCACCGTGACCGGCTTCCATATCGGTTTTGAACAGCAATACGTTGTTGTCTGTTTTCATTTCACGCAGCTTCGCAACCCATTTCATTGGCTCAAAGTACTGCACCTGTGAGTCATGCAGGCCTGTCGTTACCAACATGTTCGGGTAGTTTTGTACCTTAATGTTGTCGTACGGTGAGTACCCCAGCATGTAATCGTAGTAGGCTTTATCGTTCGGGTTACCCCATTCGTCATATTCATTGGTGGTTAGAGGGATCGATTCATCGAGCATGGTTGTCACAATGTCTACAAACGGAACATGTGCACCAATACCACGGTACAGTTCTGGTGCTTGGTTGATGATTGCTCCCATCAATAGACCGCCAGCAGACCCCCCAACGGCGAACACTTTATCTTTCGCGCCGTAGCCTTCTTCAACAAGCTCTTTGGTTACATCAATAAAGTCGTTGAACGTGTTTTGTTTGGTCAGTTTTTTGCCATCTTCATACCAAGGGCGACCAAGCATTTCTGAACCGCGGACATGTGCGATGGCATAAACAAAACCTCTATCCAGTAGGCTTAGGCGAGTTGAGCTGAAGGTAGGTTCAATCGTAGAGCCGTAAGACCCATAGCCGTATTGGTAGATTGGGTTAGTGCCGTCTTTCTTAAATAAGTCTTTACGATAAACCAAAGAGACAGGAACTTGCTTACCATCGCGAGCCGTAATCATGATTCGCTCTGATTGGTAGTTATCCGCTTCGAAATCACCTAATACGGGTGTTTGCTTCATGAGCTCGGATTCACCTGTACTTAGGTCGAAATCATAGTAAGTACCTGGCGTGGTTAAGCTGCTGTAATAGATACGAACTTTTGCGTTATCTAATTCATAGTTACTCGTTAGGTAAGCGGCAAATGCGGTGTCGTTAAATTCAAGTGGAAACTCGTGGCCTGTTGAGAGTTGGCGAACTTTCACTGTAGACAAGCCATCCGCGCGTTGCTCGTAGACAAGATGGTCATCAAACAACTCGAAATCTACAAGCTGAGTATTATCGTCTGCTGGGATGACATCGACCCATTTTGAGCGATCATGCATCTCTTCGGTTGTGACTTTCATTAAACGGAAGTTGACCGCTTGGTAGTTGGTGTAGATGTAATACCAATCACCTAGCTTAGCGATGCTGTACTCTATGCCGGTCTCTTTTGGGTAGAAAGCCTCAGCTGTAGCCTTTGGGTTGTTGGCATCGATGACTGAGACACCGCTGGTTTCTGTGCTCGAATGCCAAATGTAGACCTGTTCTCCATCTTTGCTTTTACTCAAAGAGGTGTAGTAAGCGCTATCGGCTTCTTCGTAGATTAACTGATCGCTTGCCTGAGCTGTGCCTAACACGTGGCGGTAAACTTGATAACCCAGCAATGTTTGTGGATTTTTTTTGATGTAGTAGAAGGCTTGGTTGTCGTTTTGCCACGCGATAGCACTTGAAGCGCCTTCAATTTCATCTTTTAGGTATTCACCTGTTGTGAGGTCTTTGATCTTGATGGTGTAAATGCGGCGGCTTAGCGTATCTTCGCCATAGGCCAACAAGTTTTCGTCTGGGCTGATCGTTAAGCCACCAATACTGAAGAATTCATGCTCTTTTGCTAGCTCGTTTACATCTAAGATGACTTGCTTGTCTGTGCCTAAAAAGTTTTTTTCACGCAGGTGAACTGGGTATTCGTTGTCGCCTGTCACCTTATTCGAGTAGTAGTAACTGCCTTTGCGAACCGGTACCGAATTGTCGTCTTTCGCGATTCGGCCTTTAATCTCTTCAAATAATTGTTTTTGTGCTGCTTCTGTATGTTTCAACACCGTATCTGCGTACTGATTCTCTTGCTCAAGTTGTTGCAATATCTCTGGATCTTGGCGTGCATCATCGCGCATCCAGTAGTAATCATCGATTCGGGAGTCACCATGAATCGTCATTGCGTGAGGGACTTTCTTAGCAACGGGTGCTTGGGTTTGCTGAGCGACGAGCTGTGATTGAGAGTAGTGGTTCATGGTTGAGATTCCTTGATTGCTGCATCCGGCGACAAGCGCTATTGATACGGCTAATGTGGTTAAAGCGATACGCATCTGTATATCCTTAGTGTGTACCTTACTCGTTTTAATGCCAGCATCCTTTGTTGTGAGAGTTCAGGTACGTTGGTGTTCTTCCAGTGATATTATTTATAATTGGATTCTGGATATGCACCTTCATCGTAAGTGTCTGTTATTGTTTTCAAAAAATCAAAGCAATGTTAAATGAAATTACTGATACGTGAGAGTGGAAGGAATAAATGTGCAACAAAAAGGGACACACTTTTCAGTACGTCCCTTTCCTTTGTTTGGGCAGGATTCGAGCTTTACGTTAAATAGCCAATGGCATTTCATTTGAGTGGTCAGGTTTACGATTAACCCAACGTAAACCAAGCATAGCGATGAATGACATTGCAATCATCAAGCAACCGAGTGGCAGTTGGTCTTGAGCTGGGAAGAACGATGCCAATAGTGTTGCGATGCCAGCACCTAGGTTTTGCATACCACCTAAAATCGCACCTCCAGTACCAGCGTGGTACGGGAATGGCGAAAGTGCCCCTGTTGTTGCTGCTGGGAATAATATGCCAGCGCCCAAGAAGTAAATTGTGGCACCGCCAATCAAAGTTAATGCTGTTGTTTGACCAAACAGACCCGGTATCAATACCACTGTTGAGCCTACCAATATCGCAACCAGACCAACATTCAATGCACGGCGCTCAGAGCGACGTTGTGCGATGTAACTAGATAAGCCTGCACCGACTAAGTAACCTGGAATAGGCAAGACAAACAGCAAGCTTACTGTGGTTGCCGGTAAGCCAAGTACGCCACCAAGCAACACACCTGCCGCTGCTTCAAATACGGCTACACCAGCAAAGGTTGCGACTAATACTAATAAGAAACCTTGGAAACGCTTGTCAGACAGAACAAATTTGTAGCTGTTGGCAACCGATTCATGTTTGCGTCGTTCTTTCGGCAGTGTTTCCATCATGCTCGTCATCATAGTGATCACAACAGCAATACCAAACAGCGCAAGGAATAAGTAGCTAGAACGCCAGCCGAAAGCTTCGGTTAGGTAACCACCTAATACAGGTGCCATCAATGGTGAGAAAATCACACACATGCTAATCAAGCTGTTTGCACGGTGCAGTTCTGCGCCTTCAAAACAGTCGCGAGTCAATGTTCGAGACATCGCACCACCACAACCGATACCCAAACCTTGGATAAAGCTGCCCGCTAAGAACCATTCATATTCGTGAGCGAACAATGCTACCAAAGTACCGATGATGTAGATGATCAAACCAATCACGATGATCGGTTTACGACCGAGGCGATCAGAAAGTGGGCCGTAAACAAATTGCGACAGACCATAAGGGATCAAGTAACACGCCATCACCGCTTGCAGTGAAGATGCCGAAACTAAGAACTCACCTGCCATATGACCGATAGAAGGCACGTACATCGTTTGAGTCATTTGACCTACGGCAGTCAGAATAGCGATTAAAAAGGTAAGTTTCGCTAATGGAAACGAGGCGGACATTTGCGTATCTCTCCAAAAATTAAGACGTAAAAAGCCTTAGCGCTCCATTAAAGGAGAGCCAAATGAATAAAGTGATCAGGGAATCTAGGCGCGAGATATTAGAGCTTGATTGCGGGCTTAGCAATCAAAAAGTGTGAAGTTGAGCAAGATAAAAATCTATAACTTGGATTATAAAAACTAATCCGAAATCGCTACATTTTAAAGAGGGAGAGGGTGGAGTGGGCTTCCTCTAAATATCGATGTTTTGGCTATGTCCAAAGCGCTAAAACCTAAGCAACACAGCTAATGATTATATGAGTACATCATTTTAAATCACAGAAAAAAGGAAGAAAACACGCTCTATTAACATTTGTATAAACTTTCGTTTTATATGTAAGCAATTTGTGCTGTAATTATCCGCTAAGCTATTCGTCTAACTCATTTACATTGTGTACAGCAATTCGTTGTCGATGTGATAGTTATGGTTATGGAAGTCTTTTGGCTTAAATAAGGATATTAAATGCGCTCTCTATCGGTACAGTGGAAAATAACCCTCTTAGCAGGTTGTTGTTTAATCATTACGTCACTGTCTCTTATTGGTTTCTCGATCTACAACGCGACGAGCAATCAACAAGTCATCAAATCTCAAAGTTCAGAATCAGTTATCAATAAAACTCAGCAGTTGCTGGCGTCTGTTTCTCAGCTAAACGCTCAAGAAACTCAACGTTATGTAGACGAAGCTATTTACCGCGCAGAGATGCTTGCGGCCAGTGCTCAGTTTCTAAAAAACAATGCAGACGAAAACTTTACACCAAGTGAAGAGCTTCGTACCGCCTTGGATGAAATGGTTCGTCGCTCGGTTTTAAACTTCGACTCTATTCAAGGAGCGTATCTAGTTTTCAAGCCTGACTTGCTCGATAGTGAAGATGCGAATTATGTCGATGCTGATTATGTTGGTTCTAACGAAAAAGGTCGTTTTGCTCCTTACTGGAAGGTGGCAGATAACGGTGAAAATGTTCTAGCGAACGTTCTTTCAGAATCTATCTTGAATGATGACAGCAATAGCGAACGTTTTTACTGTCCTTTGTCTTCAGGGCAAACGTGTATTAGTACGCCGAGAGTCGTGAACAGCGGTGGTGTAGCACTACTTACGTCCTCTATTTCAGTCCCTATTTTGGTTGACGACGTTGCTATTGGTTTTCTTGGTATTGATCTAAGACTTGATGGTTTAACCAGTGTGATTACTCAATCTGACCAGAGCTTGTTTAACGGTGCGGGTAAAGCTTACGTGGTTAGTCTAGATGGTTCGGTCATCGCTTCTGATGATTCAAGCATTGCAGTCGGTTCAACTTTCCAAAGTGGCAATACAAACAGTGATTTAATGACCGACTTTATCTTTGGTGGTGAAGTGACAACGCAATGGAGCGAGAACGGTGAGTGGTTACTTGCCTTTGCACCTGTTGTTGCAGCTAACCAAACTTGGGGGGTGTTGTTTGAGATCCCAAGAGACAGTGTCGTCGCTGACGCAAATAAATTGGATTCCATCATTAGCACTAAGCTAAGTGAAGGCATCAAAACAGAAGTGATCGCCGGTACAGTGTTTATTATCTTTGGCTTAGCCATTATCGCGTTTGCCTCGTTGTCTATTGTGAAGCCGATTCGTCAGGTTGTGGAAAGGTTGAATGACATCGCTTCAGGTGAAGGTGATTTGACGCAGCGCTTGGAAGTGAAGTCTCAAGATGAAATCGGTCAGTTGTCAAAAGGATTTAACCTGTTCCTAGATAAGCTGCAACACACAATCAAAGAAGTCATTCACACCACAGAACAAGTGGCAAATACTACCAGCCAAGCGAAAGCATCAGCATCAAGTACTCGTGAAAGCAGCGAGTCTCAATTTAAAGAAGTGGATCTAGTCGCGACAGCGGCCGAAGAGATGACTCAAACTGCGGGCTTAGTGGTACAAAATGCAGAAGTGGCCGTTGATGCAGCGTGCGAAGCGAATCGTTCTGCTCAACAAGGGCAACAAGTCATCGAACTTTCAGCAGGTGAAATGAGAAAGCTGGTGGAGCGTATGTCGAGTGCTGTTCCTATTGTTGAAGAATTGGCAAAAAATAACGGAAACATCACCGAGATCTTAAGTGTGATTGAAGGGATCTCTGAGCAAACTAACTTACTGGCATTGAACGCGGCGATTGAAGCGGCTCGTGCTGGCGAACAAGGTCGAGGTTTTGCTGTTGTTGCGGATGAGGTAAGAAACCTCGCAAGTCGCACCCAGTCATCGGTTGGTGAGATCAGAGCGGTGATCGACAAGGTTCATGCTGGAACTCAAGATGTCGTTGAAGCAATACAAGAAGGCAATATCCTAGCTAACGATACAGCACTACACGTTCAGAAAGCAGTTGAAGATCTGGGGTCGATCTTTACTTCTATTGAGGCGATCAGTGATATGAACAGTCAGATCGTTCGAGCAGCCGAAGAGCAACAATCGGTTTCCGGTGAAGTAAATCAAAGCGTGGTTAATATTCGCGATTTGAGTGCGAAGATCTTGGAGCAAGCCGCGGCTTCTGAGCAAGTCGGCAATGAAATTGACCAACTGTCTCAACAACAACAGAAGTTGGTCAATCAGTTCAAGGTATAAGCATTAAGCCTTAACCAGTTCTTGAATAGAAAAAGGGACAAATGAAGATTTCATTTGTCCCTTTTTTAATTGTTTATTTAGAGGCTATGCAATAACCAGCGGTTGACGCTGCTTACTCTTCGATAAACCAGTAGCCTTTGTTGACCAATTCAGTCACGACAGTTATGCCCGAAGGAGATAGGGCAGTAGCCGAGGTAATCATGGTCTCATCGCAAAGTATGTTGAGTAACGAAGAATCCGCTTCATCAACCTTAACCACTTCGCCATTGATGTAAGCAGTGTTGCTTTCATTTTCGTGGTAGAGCGCCTTTAAGCCTGATACTCGGTGAATCTCACCTTCAGACTCTAAGTGTTGAGCGATCTCTTCTTGAGTCCATAGTGGCTCTGGAGCAACGATATCAAGCTGGTGGCGTGATTGGCTTAGCAGACAACCCATGAATTCACTGATGGTTTCAGGTTGCTCTAGTGCAGATTTCAACATGTCTGTGAGATTGCTTAAATCCGATGAACGAATTTTTCCGTAGCCTTCTTGCATTTTGAATTCTGGCTCGTGCAGGTGTACGTCACCCATATCATGAGCAAGCACAAAATCGGCAAAGTTGCTGATCAGTTCTTGTTCTTTAGGCGAGCGGTAGCCAATAGAGTAGCTCATTGACGGCTCTAACGTGTTCCCTTCATGTGGGAAACCTGGTGGGATATAAAGGATATCGCCCGGCTCTAAAGTTTCATCAATGATTGGGTCAAAACCTTCAATTTGACGAAGTGCAGACGCTTGAACAGTCTCTTTGTATTGGCCAACATCTTTAGCGCCAACCTTCCATTGACGTTTGCCTTGACCTTGAATGATGAAGACATCGTATTGATCAATATGTGGGCCTACGCCGCCTTCAGGTGCTGAGTAGCAGATCATGAGATCGTCGAATAACCAGTTTGGTAACGCTTGGAACGCCTCAGTCAGCTGATTTGCGCCTTGGTGCCAGTGGTTCGCTGCTTGAACGATCAGTTGCCAATGAGTTTCGGTTAATTCGCCAAACTTTTCTTCAGAGAATGGGCCGTGTTCGGCAGTCCACTGATTGTCGAGGTTAGAGACAAAGCGAGAATCCACTTCTTCTTCCATCGATAAACCAGCAAGTTCTTCCGGCGAAATTGGGTCGACGAAGTTTTGGAAGCCACCCTTTAAGATGGTTGGTTTTTTATGCCAGTAGTTTTCAAGAAACTCGGGCATAGAAAAGCTGAGTTGGTACATGTGAATCCTGTATATTTTTA
>NZ_JBFSUL010000074.1:7794-24881 GCF_041467395.1 Vibrio sp. 10N.247.310.98
ATGCTAGATGCTAGATGCTAGATGCTAGATGCTAGATGCTAGATGCTAGATGCTAGATGCTAGTTTGGCTTGTAAATCTTGCTGGACAATTTTGATTGCTTCTAACGCGACTTTTGGATCGATTTCGTTGCTTTCGAGCAGATAGATCAGGTCGACAGCTAACTTAACTTCTTCTGGTGCGTTATCCAGTGGTGATGGTGTGTTATCAGTGTTCATTTCGCTTAGGGTTCTCTAAGTTAATCAGTCTCTCAATATTTTTCATTGAGTCTTCACAGCGTTCTAATCGCTCTTTTGCTAACTGCCAAGCCTCTTCCGCTTTTTTCTTACTGTGGCGAGGCGCAGAATCAAACGTTAACTTTCGTACTCGTACTAAATCGACCAATCGCTTTTGCCAGTCTTGGTGCTGGGCGAGTTCGTTGTATAGGTCGTTCAGGGTTTTCCCTGACTTGCTTTTTCGGTCCAAGCGTAAATCGTGGTTGGCTAACTCTCTTTGGATTGCTGCAATCTGATTGGTCAGCTTTTCTGTCAGGTAGTTGGCTCTGGACGCGGTCAGTTGATTTGAGGTTTGTTCACGTACAATGGTGCGGTACGTTGCCTGAGTTTCAAGTGCATAGGGAAGCAAAACAGAGGCGCCGCATTTAAATAAGGCTCGGTCAAACAAGGCTTGATGATAAGCCCCTCGAGATTTGTCAACCTGCGAGCAATGGCCAATCAAGGTATCAATAACACTTTTTAGCTTTGAAAATTGATTCATTTCACTTCCCGTTGGCTACTGCCTATAAGTTCACAAACCAAGCTTCGTATGCCAGTTTAATTGCAAGTACGCTTACAACTGTAACAAACACAGGTCTTATAAATGTAGCACCGAACCGAATAGCAGAGTGAGCGCCAACAAATGCACCGGCCATCAAACAAAGGCCCATGGTTAAACCTAGAACCCAATCAATATGACCAAGAATCGCGAAGGTCACCAAAGAGGTAAAGTTACTGGTAAAGTTCATGGCTTTGGATAGACCAGAGGCAAGTAAGATGTTTAAGCGATAAAGCGCCATAGAGCTTACCGTCCAAAACGCGCCAGTTCCTGGGCCAGCAACCCCATCATAAAAGCCAAGAATGAATCCTTGGTACTTTTGTTTTCTCTTAAGCACAGGGCATGGCTTAGGAGACACATTATGGCTCACATCTGGAGTCTTATGAAAAATGGTATAGACCGCTGCGGCAAGAATGACTAACGGCAATACCTTCTCTAACCACTCGGTGCTAATGGCATCAACAGTGAGTGTGCCGATGGTCGCACCTATTAAAGTAGATATGAATGCATTGACCCAACACTCAGGCTTGAACAGCTTTTTACGGTAGTAAGTGAATGCAGCTGTAGATGAAGCGAAGGTTGCTGCAAGCTTGTTAGTACCCAATGCGATGTGTGGCGGTAAACCAAGTGACAGTAAAGCTGGAACGGTTAACATCCCTCCGCCACCTGCGACAGCATCAATAAAGCCTGCTGCAAATGCAACCAGAGCAAGTATGACCAACATGGTTGGCTCAATCATTTCCATAAATAGCTAGTGTTCTCGTTATCGGCTGATAGGGCAGCCACATGAAAAATCTATGGATTAGTCATGTTGGGTTGTGAATGCAAGGGCCTAGCGATGAAGGCCCATAACTACCTCAAGGGCAGGGGATATTAGTATTTTATTGTTCTTTTAAAAGGCGGTAGTGAATCGAGTAGGGACTTTCCGTATCGCTTCGTTACTATGCGTCTATCAAGGATCGTGACTTTACCAGAATCTCTTTCCTTACGCAGTAGTCTACCCACAGATTGAATAAGCTTTTTACTCGCATCTGGAACAGTAATCTGCATAAAAGGGTTACCACCGCGTGATTCAATATATTCTGAATGTGCTTGCTCTACGGGAGAGGTAGGAACACCAAAAGGAATCTTGGTAATAACGAGGTTTTCAAGAAGCTCACCCGGTAGATCAAGACCTTCAGAAAAGCTGCCAGTTCCAAAAAGAACGCTGGTTTTACCTTGGTCTATTAGCTTTTTATGTTTTTTTAGAATTTCAGTTCGTGAAGTATCGCCTTGAACCTGCAATGCCCACGACTTTTTAACGAAATCTGTTGTTAAAGCCTCTGCAACTTTGTTCATTTGCCAGTAAGAAGAGAATAGAACGAGATTGGCTTTTTTGTCTTCTATTACCTTAGGCAAAATTTCAATAAGATATTCGGTAAACTGAGGTGCTTGTGGTTCGTACTTCATTGCCGGAACGATCAGCTCAGCTTGATTCTGGTAATCAAACGGTGATGCCAAAGCCAAAAATTGTACGCCATCTTCTGCTTTTTGGCTGATACCTGCTTGATGACAGAAAAAGCTGAAAGAGTTGAGCGCCCTCATGGTCGCAGATACTAATACGGCACCCACACAGCGGCTCCAGATTTGTTGATCCAGTTGCCAACCTACCTCTAGTGGCGAAACATTCACAACGAAATCGCCTTCGCTTTCTTTGTTAAGTTCGAGCCAACGAGCCAAAGGAGCACCTTTTTCTCTCTTCGGTTCAGCCATTAAGCGCCAAACTTGAGCAAGGTTCTCTGTTCTTTGTATATAGAAGCCAATTTCTGCCAGTGCCGGCTCTGCAAGCTTTGCTGAAAGCTCGCCGTCTTTAACTCGTTCCGCAATCAGGTCTGCAATCTTCGCAACTGCTTGGCTCGCCTTTTGTGTGAGTTGCTTGAGGTCTTTTGATTCATTCTCAAGCCACTCAGGTAAGTCGCCATGTTCGAAGCGATACAAGCCGTCTTCAAAGTGGTTAGCGTCAAACTGTTTACTCATTTGAGTCAGGGTAGGGATCAGCTGTTGCACTGAGTCTTGCAGCTCATTTCGAAATCGATGGACACGTTTCTCGTCAGCGAGGCCTGAAAGCTTAGTGATTGATTGATTCAAACGCTCCAACCACGATGCTGCGCCTTTTAAGCTCGCAGCCGCAGAAGAGTGATCTCTGGCTACATGCGGTAAATGGTGAGCTTCATCGAATATATAGATGCTATTTTCTGGTTCAGGCAGTATCACGCCGCCGCCTAAGTCTGCATCAGCCATCACTAAACTGTGATTGGCGATAATCACGTCTGCTTTATCTAGCTCTGAGCGAGCTTTCTGGAAAGGGCAGTCTCTATGCGTAGGCATACTGTTGTTACAGCTGTGCTTATCGCTGACAATCATCTGCCAAATCATGTTGTCGATGGGTTTTGGCCACGAATCACGGTCACCATCCCATTTACCTTGGGTTAGGCTACGATACATGGTTTGAAGTTGGTCGATATCCTTCTTCTTTGGCTTAGATTCGAACATGGCCATTTGTCCGCCATCAACCCCGCAGGCAGCGGCTAGCTTTTCGGAACAACAATAACGCTGTCTGCCCTTCGCTAATATGAAAGAAAACTCTCGATCAGTCAGTCTTCTATATAGAGGGAGATCTTTATTGACGAGCTGTTCTTGTAGCGCAACCGTCGCCGTTGATATGACTATTTTTCGGTTATTGAGCACAGCGACAGGAATAGTTGCCATTAAATAAGCCAGTGATTTCCCGATCCCGGTTCCCGCTTCTGCAACAATCATGCGATTACTTTTGTGGTATTGACCACAAAGTGTCTTCGCTATTTCTGCAACAAGGTAATTTTGAGCACGTCGAGGTACAAAGTTGTCCAACTGATCTTGGAGGTTTTGATAACTGGTGCGAATAGATTTTTGAATTTTAGTAGTTAGCATACTGTGACCTACGTAACGGAGCGAGGATAGTAGCACATATCACTAGTCGGTACATTTACGGTGAAATAGCTTGCTTTTGAATCAAAGGTAGATCTTGTTCACAAAAAAAAACTGAACCATCAGGAACTTAACTATTTTATTTATGTTGCGAAATATAAATATTAAAAAAGACTTGCTTGTAGGTGTTAAATCCTGAGATGTGGCGTTTTTACAAGTTGTTTGTGGTGTTAAATGCTGTTTTGTTCTTTTTTTGGATTATTATATTTCCTGATAAAACTAAGGATAAGCTGCTCGTAAAACTATGAAAAAAAATGTAAGTGGTTGATTTTGATTGCTTTGTGTTTTTTTTAGGTTTGTTTTTAGTTTATTTGACACGCAGGATAATCTTTTGCAATCTAGACCTCGAAATTTAGTGACGGTGATTAACCAACAAAGAGTGGTAATGACCAGTCATAAAAATAAAAGGGAACCGGGCAAGGATCTCCCATTCTTAGAAAAGGCAGTGGATTTATTATGAAAAAGACTCTATTAGCGCTAGCTATCGCAGCTACAGCAACTTCTGTAAACGCAGCAGAAATTTACTCTAACGACGATACTAAAGTTGGCCTAAAAGGCGAGGTAGATATCTACCTACAACAATCTGAAGTAGACGAGACTCTAACTAAAACAGTTAAAAACGAAGCTGACGTTTCTACTTGGGCTAAAATTCAACTAGACGCTGAGCAGAAGCTTAACGACCAGTTCACAGCATTCGCATCTTTCGAAATCGAAACTGACGGCAGCAACGCTAAGTTCGATGACGTTCTAGCTGGTTTTAAAACTGACACTTGGGGTATGGCTTTCGGTGAAACTGGCGACCTAGCAGAATCTGCTGACGCTATCCAGAAAGATGATATCACAAACGAAGGTAACTACATGGGCTCTACTGGTGGTCACCACCGCGAGTCTTCTGGCCACGGCGCTGTATTCAAAGGTCAATTCGTTGAAGGTTTCACCATCGTAGCTGACGTTAACACTGATTCTACTGAAGACGTTGACAACACTTACGGTATCTCTGCAGATTACGCATTCAGCAACTTCTCTATCGGTGCTTCTTACATCACTGGTGACGCTGCTAAAGATGTAGATTACTCTCTTGCTGGTGTTTCTGCTTCTGCTGAATTTGGTGGTTTTTACTTAGCGCTTACTTACGCACAGTTTGAAGGCAACCAAGGTTACGGTTACTGGGACCTATCTGACATCGCTGCTGATTCTTACGGCAACGGTGAAACTATGGGTATCGCAGCTGCTTACCAAATCGACGCTGTTCGTCTATACGCTACATACTCTGTAGCAACAACTGACGAAATCGCTACAGCAGCGGGTACTTCTAAGATCTCTGATATCGACTCTACTAACCTAGTTGTTGGTGTTGATTACGCATTCCGTGACAACATCCTATTCCTAGCTGAATACCAAACTGCTGATTTCGAATACGCATCACAAACTCTAGATGCTGACGGCGTTATCGCTGGTGTTTACTACACATTCTAATCTGTAGTTAACTATGCTATACAAAAGCCAGCTATTAGCTGGCTTTTTTACATTTATTGATTAAGGAATCGTACATGAACAAGTGGTATTTGAGTTTTGTCTGTCTATTCTCTGCACCATACGCAACGGCTGCTCTTGATTTGGCTTCTGGTATTTCGCTAAATACTTTGAACGGTGAGGTTGTTGAAAGTGTGGAAGACGCTGTATTCACCTCAGGTGAAAACCAACTCGTTTTAGATTACACAGGGTATTTGAGCGATAAAGGCAAACGCGAGTTTATCAGTACAGTTCCTTACATTATGGTAGTTAATGTTCCCGAAAATGCTGATGTTGATATTGATCTTCTAAGTAGAAAGTACGCTAAAATCGAAAAAAATGTAGACAGAGAACTTCCTATATTCAGTATCTTTGTAAACGGTGATGATGCAGAAGTCGTGCAAGAAGTTTTGCCTCCATCTCAAGGTGCACTGCCTTACAGCGATATCCCTCAGTTGGTTAAAGACTACAACCAAGAAAGAGGCTTAGTTTTTGATTCAGGCAAGATTCGTTCGTTGAAAGAAGAGCTAGCGGCGGTACAAACTGGTGCAGTAGTTGGAGCAACGGTAGCTGGCGACAGTACTGTGCAAGAGTCTGAAAATACGCTTCAACTTAAGCTATGGTATTCAAGAGCAAATGAAGAAGAGCGTAAAGCATTCCAAAAATGGTTAATTGACCAAAAGTAATCAATCTTCACGTACAAAAAAGCGAGACGTAAATCTCGCTTTAATATATTGCTATGAGTTAAATCTCTTTCCACTCACCAGGCTGCAGCTGCCCCACATTCATATTACCCATTGAGTAACGGATAAGACGCAGGGTAGGGAAGCCGATATTGGCTGTCATTCGTCTTACCTGACGGTTACGTCCTTCAATGATTGTAATAGCCAACCATGTTGTCGGTATCGCGGCTCTGAAGCGTACTGGAGGATTTCTATCCCACACAACAGGTTCAGACATCACCTCAACCTGAGCGGGCAGTGTCATGCCGTCTTTTAGTTCGACACCTTTTCTCAATTTATCTAAATCTTCCTCAGAAGGTGCGCCTTCAACCTGTACCCAGTAAGTCTTTGGGGATTTTGAGTTTGGTTGAGTTAGCTTAGCTTGAAAAATACCATCGTTGGTCAAGACCATTAACCCTTCGCTGTCGCGGTCAAGGCGACCTGCAGCATAAACGTCTTTCACTGGAATAAAGTCCGCTAGCGTTTTTCTCCCTTCGCCATCTGTAAATTGGCTTAGAGTATCGAAAGGCTTGTTGAACAGAATTACTTTGCGATCTTCGAGCGCAACCTTAGGTTTTGCATTGGTAGGCTTGCCTTTATATCGGTGCTTGCTTGAGTGAGATTTGTTGTGCGAATTGCCAGTGTTATTCTTATCACTGCTTCGGCTTTGTCTATTACCGCTTTGTTTTAATGTTGCACCAGAACGAGCCGGTTTGTCTGAACGAGATGCGCTGCGTGAGCGAGTAGACATGTTAACTACCTTGCAAAAATGTAAACGAAGTGTGCTGAAAAGTTTTCACTGAAACGGAATTGAGCTATCATTTGCGCGCCTAAAAGACACAAAATAGAACAAGTTGATGGACTCTTAAGCCTGATTTGTTTAATTATACCTTCGTGTTTTATTATAACAACGCACTCACGGATTTGGTTCATGCTGTCATCAAGATTGTATGAAAAATAAGATAGAGTACGACTATCGAGTAAGCAGTTTTCACTCTTAGAGTGGCTTACTGGTCAATTTATAACACGCTCACTACTTTAAATGAGCTTGTAAGAACTATAGGGAAATTTCATGCCTACTGAAAAACCAACGATCATCTATACCATTACAGACGAAGCTCCGGCGCTAGCAACATACTCTCTGCTGCCTATCATTCAATCTTTTACAGCTTCTTCTGGTATTAACGTTGATACTCGCGACATTTCACTTGCAGGGCGTATTATTGCCAACTTCCCTGACTATTTGAACGAAGAGCAACGTATTGGTGATGCATTAGCAGAACTAGGTGAATTGGCTAAGACACCAGAAGCAAACATTATCAAACTTCCAAACATCTCTGCATCTGTACCTCAGCTTCAAGCAACAATCAAAGAGCTACAGTCAAAAGGTTACGCACTTCCTAATTACCCAGAAGAAGCAAACACTGACGAAGAGAAAGCAGTAAAAGCGACTTACGACAAAATCAAAGGCAGTGCAGTAAATCCAGTATTGCGTGAAGGTAACTCGGATCGCCGCGCTCCACTTTCTGTTAAAAACTACGCGAAGAAGAACCCACACTCAATGGGTGCTTGGTCTGCAGATTCTAAGTCGCACGTTTCAAGTATGGACGACAAAGACTTCTTCGGTAGCGAAAAGTCAGTAACCATTGAAGGTGCTACAGAAGTTAGCATTGAATTCGTTGGCAAAGATGGTGCGAAGAAAACATTGAAGCCAGCTTTTGCACTGCAAGATAAAGAGATCATTGATGCGTCAGTGATGAATAAGGCCGCTTTGGTTGCATTCTTCGAAAAAGAAATCGCATCGGCTAAAGAGCAAGGTGTACTGCTTTCTCTTCACTTGAAAGCGACGATGATGAAAGTATCTGACCCAGTGATCTTTGGTCACGCGGTTAAGGTTTACTACAAAGACGTATTTGCTAAACACGGTCAGCTGTTTGAAGAGCTAGGCGTTGATGTAAATAACGGCATCGGTGATGTCTACGCGAAGATTGATGCGCTTCCTCAAGAGCAGAAAGAAGCAATCGAAGCTGACCTGCAAGCGGTATACGAGACTCAGCCACCACTAGCGATGGTTGATTCGGACCGTGGCATTACTAACCTACACGTACCAAGCGATATCATTGTGGATGCATCTATGCCTGCAATGCTGCGTTCTTCTGGTCAAATGTGGGATCCAGAAGGTAAGCAAAAAGATACCAAAGCAATGATCCCAGATCGTAGCTACGCGAGCATTTACCAAGCGGTTATTGATTTCTGTAAAGAGAACGGCGCGTTCGATCCAACAACGATGGGTAGCGTACCAAACGTTGGCTTGATGGCTCAAAAAGCGGAAGAGTACGGTTCTCATGATAAGACTTTCATCCTTGAAGCTGCTGGTCAGGTTCAAGTTGTTGACGCTTCAGGCGCTGTGCTTCTTGAGCAAGACGTAGAGGAAGGCGATATCTTCCGTATGTGTCAGGTTAAAGATGCACCAATCCAAGACTGGGTTAAGCTTGCGGTAACGCGTGCTCGTGCATCGGGTGTTCCAGCGGTATTTTGGCTAGATGCGTCACGCGCACATGATGCTCAGCTTATCAAGAAAGTTGAAGCATACCTTCCTGAATACGATACCGATGGTCTTGAAATTAAGATCCTTGCTCCACTTGAAGCGACTCAATACTCACTGGTTCGTATCAAAGAAGGCCTAGATACTATTTCGGTTACTGGTAACGTATTACGTGATTACCTAACTGACTTGTTCCCGATTTTAGAGCTTGGTACATCAGCTAAGATGCTATCGATTGTTCCACTAATGAACGGTGGTGGTCTGTTTGAAACAGGTGCTGGCGGCTCTGCTCCTAAACATGTTCAACAAGTAGAGAAAGAAAACCACCTGCGTTGGGATTCTCTAGGTGAATTCTTGGCACTAGCGGCATCTCTAGAGCACCTGAGCGTAGTAACAGGTAACGCTAAAGCACAAGTTCTAGCTGATGCGCTTGATAAAGCGACGGGTGAGTTCCTTGATAACAACAAGTCTCCTTCACGTCGAGTAGGTGAGCTTGATAACCGTGGTAGCCACTACTATCTAGCGGCATACTGGGCTAAGGCGCTTGCTGAGCAAACGGCTGACGCTGATCTTGCTGCTGAGTTTGCAGGTGTGGCAAGTCAACTGGCTGAAAGTGAAGAAGCGATCGTTGCAGAGCTGAACAACGCTCAAGGTGTGGCTGGCGACTTAGGTGGTTACTACCTACTTGACGATGCATTGGTTTCAACACTAATGCGCCCAAGCTCAACGCTAAACGCGTTTATTGATGCATAGTGATTGGACTCATCGTTAGTCACTCATGAACGTGATTTGCTAACGAGTTGCTTAGGCTGATAGCTAAGTTATAGATAAAGTCAAAACGAAAGACGCTTTAACGATAATGTTAAAGCGTCTTTTTTCTGTCTAATACTTCTTAAGACCTAGCTTAAGGGGAGTAGCTCTTCGAGCTCATTGTCCAGTGAGCAACTTTAGAGCCCCCAAAACGAAAAAAACCGCTCACGTAATCCTGTGTTACAGGTATTAAATGAGCGGTTTCAATATTCTGTTTACCTGTCAGCCGTTAATGACGATTGATGGAGGTTAACATGAGTTTGCATTCGCCTATTTTGCGGCGCTGCCTTCTACAGGAACAACGGAGCTAGCATGCGAGCCTTTAGGTCCACTTTCTACTTCATAGTCGACCTGCTGACCAGCCTTTAAGGTTCGATAACCTTCCATTTGTATTGTGGAGTAGTGCGCGAAAATATCGCCGTCTTCACCTTCTGGACAAATAAAGCCAAACCCTTTGGCATTGTTAAACCATTTTACTGTACCTGTAGCCATGCTATACATCCCTCATGCATTTTGTTACTAACGTTGTTATATCAATTGTTGTAAGTGCGATTGATATCATTCCTACCAGCTAAAGAATTTCAGCTAATAGCTTGAATCTCGTACATTGCTTACGGAAATTAACGCTACCCTGCGTAATTATTCCTTATTGTTAATTTTTGAAGCGTGTTACTGATTTTAATTCATGTTGCAAAAGTGTATTAAAAAACCTTTTAGCTCCAATGTAGCTAATGATTGAGCACAGTCAATAGTAAATTGGTATAAAAGTGATCAATTTTAATAACAAATCACATTCGAGATTAACCGCAAACTATTAACTAAATAGTAACTTAGCGGTAATCTTATCGTTAGTATCAATAGTTATGGCGTCTTTTTAATCAATCACATATGTTAATCTTGTTAATCGAGATCTTTTATTTGCAGCGATGGAAATGGTGGATTAGGCTCAGTATAGAGGAATATTTTTTGGTACTGTTTCTAGGTGCAGTTTCTTAGTACACGGTAAAGCGTGAATGTGGTAAATTTGAGTTAGGTAAACACTCACGACTTCCGAAAAATAACCCTTAGCAAAGCGATATGAGCAGAAACTTTGAATGGGCATCTCCAGGCTCAGATTTACTGGAGAAAGAAGCAACAAAAGTAAAGCCACCGGCGATGTATAACGTTGTGTTGAATAACGATGACTACACGCCCATGGACTTTGTAATCGAGATCCTAGAGCGATTCTTCTCACTAGATATCGAAAAAGCAACGGAAGTGATGCTCAAGGTTCATTATGAAGGTAAAGCTATATGCGGCACATACAGTGCTGAAATAGCGGAAACAAAGGTAGCGCAGGTCACGATGTACTCAAAGGAAAATGAGCATCCGCTACTATGTACAATGGAGCAAGTATAAATTGCTCGAACAACACTGTTGTTCCCTTAGGAGGTACTTATGCTAAATAAAGAATTAGAGACGAGTTTAAATGGCGCATTTGCTCGTGCGCGAGACAAGCGACATGAATTCATGACTGTTGAACACCTCCTACTAGCATTATTAGAAAATGATGCGGCCAAGGAAGCGCTCCAAGCTTGTCAGGCTGATCTCGATGCTCTTCGCAATGAGCTCGATATTTTTATCGATCAAACGACCCCACTTATCCCTGAAAGCGATGAAACTCGCGAAACTCAGCCTACGTTGAGCTTTCAACGAGTACTTCAACGCGCTGTTTTTCATGTTCAATCTTCAGGTCGCAGCGAAGTAACAGGTGCTAACGTACTTGTGGCTATTTTTAGTGAGCAAGAATCTCACGCGGCATATCTTCTTAAGAAAAACGACATTAGTCGCTTAGATATTGTTAACTTCATCTCACACGGTATTACCAAAGCCAGCAACGAAGGCGACAGTCCTTCATCATCCGATTCATTTGGTGGTGCAGAAAATGCTGAAGAAGCTAACTCTGAAGACCGTTTAGAAAATTTTGCTACTAACCTTAACGAAGTCGCAAAGCAGGGCAATATTGACCCACTAATCGGTCGTGACAAAGAGCTAGAACGCACTATCCAAGTTCTGTGTCGTCGTCGTAAGAACAACCCTCTGTTAGTGGGTGAAGCGGGGGTAGGTAAAACTGCCATCGCGGAAGGTCTTGCATGGCGCATCGTTGAAGGACAAGTGCCTGAAATCATTCAGAGCAGCGTAATTTATTCTCTAGATATCGGTTCACTGTTAGCCGGAACCAAATATCGTGGTGACTTTGAGAAACGTTTTAAAGCGATTCTTAAGCAACTGGAGAAAGAAGAAGACGCGATTCTGTTCATCGATGAGATCCACACCATTATCGGTGCCGGGGCTGCATCGGGTGGTCAGGTTGATGCGGCAAACTTAATTAAACCACTACTAAGCAGTGGCAAATTACGTTGCATCGGTTCAACAACGTACCAAGAGTACAGCAGTATTTTTGAGAAGGAGCGTGCTTTAGCTCGTCGCTTCCAGAAAATAGATATTATTGAACCATCGCTAGACGATACGACCAAGATCCTGATTGGCTTGAAGCCAAAATACGAAGCTCACCACGAAGTGCGCTACACCAACAAAGCGTTGCGTGCCGCTGTGGAACTGTCAGCTAAATACATTAATGAACGCCACCTTCCTGATAAGGCCATTGACGTAATCGATGAAGCGGGCGCTCGTAGTCGTTTGGCACCTGCAAGCCGTCGTAAGAAAACGGTAAGCGTGGCTGATATTGAGTCAATGGTTGCGAAAATGGCGCGTATTCCTGAAAAGTCAGTATCGTCTTCAGACAAAGATACACTCCAGAAACTGGATGAGCGCATGAAAATGTTGGTATTCGGACAAGACCCTGCAATCGATGTATTGAGTGAAGCAATTAAGCTGACCCGTGCTGGATTGGGTGCAGACAATAAACCTGTTGGTTCATTCTTGTTTGCTGGTCCTACTGGTGTCGGTAAAACAGAGGTGACTGTTCAGCTGTCTAAGTTGATGGGTATTGAGCTTCTGCGCTTTGATATGTCTGAGTACGGTGAGCGACACTCAGTGAGCCGCTTGATTGGTGCGCCTCCTGGTTATGTTGGTTACGACCAAGGTGGTTTGCTAACGGATGCCGTAATCAAGAACCCGCACTCTGTTGTGTTACTGGATGAAATCGAGAAAGCTCACCCAGATATCTTTAACTTGCTACTGCAGGTAATGGATAACGGCACGCTAACTGACAACAATGGTCGCAAAGCGGACTTCCGCAATGTGATTCTAGTGATGACGACCAACGCAGGTGTGGCTGAAACCGAGAAGAAATCGATCGGCCTGATCCAACAAGATCATGCGCCAGATGCGATGGGCGAAATCAAGAAGGTATTTACTCCTGAGTTCCGTAACCGTCTTGATAATATCATTTGGTTCAACAGCCTTGACCCAAGTGTGATTAGCCAAGTAGTTGATAAGTTCATTGTCGAGCTTCAGGTTCAACTGGACGCTCGTGGCGTGTCTTTAGAGGTTTCTGAGGATGCTCGTCACTGGTTAGCTGATAAAGGCTATGACAAGACCATGGGTGCTCGTCCAATGGGACGTGTGATTCAAGAGAAGCTTAAGAAACCACTTGCTAACGAGTTACTGTTCGGTAGCTTGGTTGATGGCGGTACGGTTAAAGTATCCCTGAAAAAAGACGAATTGGATTTCATCTATGTTGGTGCTAAAGAAGAGGTCATGCACTAACGAAGTGATTGATAAATCAAAGGCTTAAATATAAAACGCATGACTTAGGTTGTGCGTTTTTTTATGCTTGCGAGATGCGAGATGCGAGATGCGAGATGCGAGATGCGAGATGCGAGATGCGAGATTGATGTGCTTGTGTAGTAAAAAGCTCAGGCAATAAAAAACGGAGCCTTAAGCTCCGCTTCTTATTGTATTCGCTAATTAAAAATTAACGAGCACGGAAGACGATGCGGCCTTTAGAAAGGTCGTATGGAGTCATCTCAACAGTTACTTTATCACCAGTAAGAATACGGATGTAGTTCTTACGCATTTTACCAGAGATGTGTGCTGTCACTACGTGACCGTTTTCAAGCTCAACACGGAACATTGTGTTTGGTAGAGTATCAAGGACAGTGCCTTGCATCTCGATTACGTCTTCTTTAGCCATCTAATCCTCTTTCGAAATTTGGCGGTTTTCAACGGCTTGATTGTGCCGTTAAAATCAAAATATGTAAAGTTGTCGCGTATTCTACCCTTGCCACCGCTGATTTACTAGCCTTTGATGACGTTGAAATCGTACTTTATAGTTCATCGCAGGGCATTCATCGATTTGATAACCCAAATATAACCATTGTTTTTGTTCTTTCTGGGCATGTTGGATCTGAAATAGAACGCCAAGTGTTCCCATCGAAATGTCTATATCAGGAGCGAAGAAGGTATAAAACGCGCTCGTACAGTGAGCCATGATGTCGGTTACGGCGATACCAACCAACTTGTTCTCATCATAGATGTGCATGAACTTTGTAGTAAGCCACTCATTTTTAGAGAATTGTAGAAACTCTTCTTTCTTGGGTGGGTACATGGTTCCCGAACGGTGACGAGCGGTGATATAGCGACTGTATAAGTCAAACCAGTTGTCATCCATCTCATCTTTCAGTTCCCAACGTAGTGATTTTCCTTTGTTAAGGATCCGTCGTTGGCTTTTGGAAAGCTTAACCTTAGGAATTGAAAGCCGAATCGCTTGGCATGCTGAGCAATTATCGCAATGTGGCTTATAAATGGTTGAACCACTGCGGCGAAATCCATTCGCAAGCAGAACTTCATAGTTATCTGAGGTGTGCATGTGTTCGTCAAGCGTGACCGCCACTCTCTCTTCGAAGTGAGGTAAGTAGCTGCAAGCGTGATTGTCTGTTAATCCAATTCTGATTTGTTGTAAATCTGGATTCATTAAGGCATTTCCTTTAGCCATTGGGTTTTAAAGCATGCATCGTCAACGGAGAACTCTTTGAGTAATTGCAGAGAGCCTAGGAATTCATCCCTATCAACCTCGATAGCGCCTAAGGATTCCAAGTGAGGGTTCATGACTTGGCAATCAATCAGTTGTCCGCCGAATCGGGTAAAGTGTTTACAAAAGTACCACAGCGCAATTTTAGAGGCATTGGTCTTTAGGCTGAACATCGATTCACCGCAAAAGACTTGGCCTCTTTGTAAGCCGTAAAGTCCACCGATCAGTTCATCATCTTGCCAAACCTCAACCGAGTGGCAGAAACCTAATGAAGCGAGTTTGCGGTAGGCTGACTGCATGTCGCTGTTTAGCCAGGTTTCTTCTTCGGGTCTTAGTGAAGAGCAATAACCAATTACTCTGTCCGTCGCTTGGTTGATGCTGACTCGGTAATTGTGCTTTCTTTGAAACTTTTTAAGACTTTTTGACGGTTCGAATGTCTTAGGATTAAATACCGCTCGCGGTGCAGGGCTCCACCAAAGTATAGGCTCACCTGGGCCATACCATGGAAATATACCTTGGCTATAAGCGTTTAAAATTCGCATTGGTGATAAATCACCACCGAAGGCGAGCAGACCGTTGGGGTCATCAAGCGCGTCGAAAGGCGAAGGAAACTCTATACTAGTAGTATCAAGTTCGGTTAGGTATATAGTCATAAGTACCGCATTGCAGATTAATCACTGACCAAGAGGTCTTTAGGAGTTTTACCATGAAGAAGTTGCTTTGGATTTTACTTGTTTTGCCCATGTTGGCAAATGCAGCTTACAACAGAAACCAAGCTCGACCAGTAAACGAGGTGGTTTATGGTGAGATTGATACGGTCAGATACATCACTCAGCAAGAGATCGTTGAGTCGAAAGCGAATGGTTGGGAAACCTTGTTAGGTGCGGCGATTGGTGGCTTGATTGGTAACCAGTTTGGCGGCGGCACTGGTAAAGAAGTGGCGACAGCTGTAGGTGCAGTAGCAGGTGCGGGTATTGCTCGTAACCGAGGTAACACACAATATAAAGTAGAGTACAAACTGGTCGAGTTATTGGTCAAAACCAAAGACGACAAGTTGGTCAACATTATCCAAGATGTCGATAACTCGATGCTGTTCAACCGAGGCGATGATGTACGAATTCTCTATTTTTCAGATGGTGTTCGAGTTGATCTCGTGTACTAGTATACAAATACGATTGATTGGCTAATTAATCACCGGTTTGGGCCGGATTAGCTCTGGAGTTCGTTGGAAAAGTTCGTTAGTCTGCAAGTACGAAGAATTATTCATCACCCGAAAATAAATACGCACCAGTGACTTCGGGTGGTACAAGGACTATAAGATTTAATGGAAAGCCTTACGTTACAACCAATTCAAAAAGTGAACGGGGAAGTTAACCTACCTGGTTCAAAAAGCGTTTCCAACCGTGCACTTCTTTTGGCTGCACTTTCTACGGGAACCACTCGCCTAACAAACTTGCTAGACAGTGATGATATTCGTCATATGTTGAATGCATTGACTCAGTTAGGTGTTGATTATCAGTTGTCTGCAGACAAAACCGTTTGTGAAGTGACAGGTGTTGGTGGTGCATTTTCAAGTGACAAAGCCCTAGAGCTTTTCTTAGGTAATGCGGGTACGGCGATGCGTCCGTTGGCGGCTGCACTATGTTTAGGTCGCGGTGAATACGTTCTTACTGGTGAGCCTCGCATGAAAGAGCGCCCAATTGGCCACTTAGTAACAGCACTACGAGAAGCCGGTGCCGACGTTGAATATTTAGAGAACGAAAACTACCCGCCATTGAAGATCACAGGTACCGGTTTGAAGAGCGGTACGGTTTCTATCGACGGTTCGATCTCTAGTCAATTTTTGACGGCATTTTTGATGGCTGCGCCTTTAGCTGAAGGTGAAGTGACCATTAAAATTGACGGTGAATTGGTTTCTAAACCTTACATCGATATTACGCTGCACATCATGAAGCAATTTGGTGTGGACGTGATCAATAATGATTACCAAGAGTTTGTGATTCCTACCGGGCAATCTTACTCGGCACCGGGTGATTTCTTGGTTGAAGGTGATGCATCATCTGCGTCATATTTCCTTGCAGCCGCTGCTATCAAAGGTGGTGAGATTAAGGTCACTGGTATTGGTAAAAACAGTATCCAAGGTGATATCCAATTCGCTGATGCGCTTGAGAAAATGGGTGCGGAAATCGAATGGGGTGACGACTACGTTATTTCTCGTTGTGGCGAGCTGAAAGGCATTGATATGGACTATAACCATATCCCAGATGCTGCGATGACTATCGCGACAACCGCATTGTTTGCGAAAGGCACAACGGCAATCCGTAATGTCTACAACTGGCGTGTGAAAGAGACAGATCGCTTGGCTGCAATGGCAACAGAGCTACGCAAAGTCGGCGCTGAAGTGGAAGAGGGTGAAGATTACATTATTGTTAACCCTGTGGCTGAACTGACTCATGCGGCGATTGATACTTACGATGATCACCGTATGGCGATGTGTTTCTCGCTGGTTGCCTTGAGCGATACGCCTGTGACGATTAATGATCCAGGTTGTACGTCAAAGACATTCCCTGATTACTTCGACAAGCTGAAAATGCTAAGTCTATAAAAATGCTTAGTATGTAAAGGTTTAGGAACAAAAAAGCTTGCCTAAGTGAAGTGACCCCGTAAAGTTGGACATTTCTGTTAAGCGGCTTTCAAGGCCTGAGT
>NZ_JBFSUL010000075.1:0-23578 GCF_041467395.1 Vibrio sp. 10N.247.310.98
CTCGTATCTCGTATCTCGTATCTCGTATCTCGTATCTCGTATCTCGTATCTCGTACCTCGTATCTCGTACCTCGTATCTCGTACCTCGTATCTCGTATCTCGTATCTCGTATCTCAAATATCTTTTCTTCCACGCACAAAAAAGAGCACCGAAGTGCCCTTATTAGATTTTAAGCTAGCTATTAATAACTAACGATTATTGCCATATAGCTGAAAGTGAATCCATCAGGCCGCTCGTTGCACCTTGTGACTGCAGTGCTTGAAGAATGATGGGTGCAAATGTTGTAACCATTGATGGATCCATACCTAATCCAGAAAACGCACTTTCAACGGCACCTTGTGAGCTTAGTAGCGATGATAGCCCCGTAGACTCAAGGCTCGACATGCCTGGAATAAGTGTCGCGAGTTCTTTGTTGTCGGCTGTGCCAAGAGAGTTTTGTGCAAGGGCTAACATTGAACCAATACCGCCAACTGCTTGGTCGCTGGTAACAGAAGCTTGGTCAGCTACCGTATCCACAAGCGGTGTTGTTTCGTTCTGCTGAGACCACATATTCACTGCAGCCATCAGTGCAGTTTGGGATAGTTGGGAATAGTTGGTATCTGATGATGAACTGGTTTGTTCAGAGTCGCTAGTGCTAGCGCAAGAGACAACAGCAAGGCTGCTTAAAACTGTGATGAGTACTTTCTTCATTATTCGTCCTTAAGTAATAAAGTAATTTACTCTTTCACTATAAACGAAAAACGGCGATGTAGTCACATCGCCGTTGGATTATTTCAATTTTATTTACCTATAGTATTTTGTTTTACTAAAGGTTTTTATAAAAATCAAAGAATTGCTAGAAGTTCTACTTCAAATACTAGAGCAGCAAATGGTGGGATTGCAGCACCTGCGCCACGCTCACCGTATGCTAGATCTTGAGGGATGTATAGCTTCCACTTAGAGCCAACAGGCATCATTTGTAGAGCTTGTACCCAACCTTGAATTACGCCAGTTACTGGGAATTCAGCAGGTTGACCGCGAGATACAGAGCTGTCGAAAACAGTACCGTCAGTTAGTTCGCCGTGGTAGTGAACACGTACTTGCTTGTCTGCAGTTGGGATTTCGCCAGTACCTTCAGTTAGTACTTCGTACTGAAGACCAGACTCAAGAACCGTTACTTCTGAACGAAGAGCGTTGTCAGCTAGGAAAGCTTCGCCGTCAGCAGCAGCAGCTTTAGCTAGTTCTTGACGTGCAGCTTCACCACGAGTGTGTAGCTCTTGTAGTGCGTTGTTGATTTCGTCAACTTCGATAGCTGGCATGTCGCCAACTAGAGCTGTTGCGATACCAGCAGCGATTGCGTCAACGTTTAGGCCTTCAAGACCAGAACCAGCAAGTTGTTGGCCCATTTGTAGACCGATACCGTAGCTAGCTTTTTGCTCTACAGTTTCAAATTTTACTTCAGACATGAAAAGTCACTCTTTTTGTCAGTACGAAAAGGGTAAGAATACCAGTATTAGCAGCGTGAAGAAACGGCTAGTCCCTGATCACTTGCGCTTTACCGTGCCCAAATCACAGCCATGTCAATTTTCTCGCTTTGGGCCTTGTTGTGACGGAAAGATCTATACTGTTGGTACTTTGGTTTTTATACTGTAGTTATTCAATGTATAGGACGCAGTGGTATGAATCGTCGTCAAAAGAAAAAACAGAAAGTTGACCACTTAGCAGAATTCAAGGATCGACTGAATCAGGTCAAAGAGAAATTGAGTTCGATCGATGTGAAGAAAATGAAAACCTCGACAGCGCAAACTTGGGGTTCATTGCCGAAGTTACACCAAAGACTGTTGATGGTGATTTCTCCGATCGTGCTGATATTACTTTTTGTGCCGCTACCAGAACCTAAAGTAGACACAGCTCCAACAACATCGCGCGTTGAGCTTGAAATAAACACCGTCGGCTTAAGCGAACAGCAAAATGCCAAGAACAGCTCATTAGAACCGAGTAACAAAAATTGGCAGGAGTACCTTGTTAAGCAAGGGGATACGTTAGCGCAGGTTTTTCGAAACAACGATTTGCCATTGTCTGACTTGAATGCGTTAGTGCGAATTGAAGGTGCAGATAAGCCGCTCAGTCAGATTCGTAAAGGCCAGCTGGTTCGTTTCAAACTTGCTGAAACTGGGCAGTTGGACATTCTTCAGCTAGAGAAAGGCGACACTTCGGTGATGTTCTTCCGCTTATCCGATGGTGGCTTTGGTCGCAGTAAGTAGATGAATAGTGAGCCTGAGTTAAAGCGCTTCACCAGACACAGATAAACGATAGAAAAGAGCTAAGCATTAGCTCTTTTTTTTGGTCGCTTGAAAGGGGCGAGTGGCAAGATGATAAGCATGATTCCGATAAAGGTTAATATATCCGGAATCTCATCGAACCATATTGCACCTATTAGCGCGACAAACACCAATCCTGAATACTCAGCCAAGGCAATTTGGCTAGAGTGTGCTTTTTGATAGGCAGCAACTGCAAGGCCGTTGTAACTTAAGATTAGCGTCGCACTCAGGGCTATGTATCCCAAATGCTCCACAGACACTGGCTGCCAGTATAAGAAGCACAGTACTAATGAGGCTGGAATAGAGAATAAGGTTGTCCACCACAGCGTAGTGACCACCGTTTGCTCACTAGGAAGCTTTCTTACGAGTACATTAAATAGTGCTAGGGTGAGTGCTGTCCCCAAAGCAAACAGTGCCGCCCAATGAAATTGTGATGGCCTCAAGACAATCAATGCACCAATAAAACCTATGGTTGTGCCGATCACCTTGCCGAGTGCCGGTTGCTCTTTCAATAGCAACATTGAGAGCGGCAACATCAGTAAAGGCGCGACATAAAATACTGCGTTGGCGGTTGCCAAAGACAAGTGAGTGATCGCGACCACCATGCACCCACTGCCGATCAGAATTAACTGACCTCGAATGAAGGTTACCTTAGCCTGCTGTAAGCGCCGTTGTTCTTTTTTCTGCTGTAGCCACAAAGGGGTGATGATGAGCAGAGATATCAACTGTCGGAAAAAAATATACTGTAAGGGCGGTACTTCGCCATTTAACAGCTTTACCGCTACGTCGGAAAGCGAGGCAAACAAGTTACCTGCAACCAAAAATAGAATACCGGCAGTGATATTCGTCATTATTTTTCTAATCTCATGTCTATATGAGGAATGTCATCTTCGAGGTACATATCCGAGATGGTGTTGAAGCCGTGGCTCGCATAGAAGTTTTCTAGGTGTTGCTGCGCGCCAATATCAATGGCCGTATTTGGCCAAAGAGCCTCGCAGCGTGTTAATGCTTCTTTTATTAATTGATGCCCCAAGCCATCACCTCTTGCTGATTGCTTGGTTGCGACTCGACCGATGCTGGTGTTGTCGTAAGAGGTACCTGGTGGTAATAAACGTGCACACGCTACCAACTCTTCATCAGCATAGCCAAGCAGGTGCTCAACACCCGCGAGTGTATCTTTACCGTCCAGCTCTGGATAAGGACAAGTCTGCTCGACCACAAATACATCGACTCTTAATTTAAGTAGTTGATAAAGCTGTTGTGTTGAGAGTTCAGAAAAAGGAATTGAGTGCCAAGTGATCATGTTTACATCCAGAGATTATCGATGCTCTGAATGTACTATGCGCGATGATTGTTGGCATTAACTATTGTTAATTCGACCTTTAATTCTGCTCAGGCTGATTGCGGTTATTCCTAGGTAGGCTGCAATTTGATTGTCGTTCAAGCGCTGCTCAAGGTCGGGATAGTGCTCGCAGAACAGCTGATAGCGTTGCTCTGGTGTATAGAGCAGCATGAAGCGTTCTTTGTTTTCCTTATGCATCAGTTGTGTTTCTAACAGCTTTAAATACAAAGGATTATTTGATGCACGCCACTCGATAACCGCATTCATTGGCAGCTCTAACATGGTGATGGGTGTCAGCGTTTCTAATAGGTAAGGAGAGGCTTGGTTCTTTATCAGACTCTCAAAGCCGATGATCCAATCTTGTTCCCAATAGAACTCTTTGCTGTATTGCTTACCATCATCAGTGAGGTAGCAGGCATGGCACAAGCCTTCAAGTACAAAGTAGATTGAACTCGCCATCTCACCTTGATTGATCAAGATGTGTCTGGTTGGCAGCTCAAGTGGCTTGGCGACAGCGAGTAGAGATTCAATCTGGCTTTCAGAGAAGTCGAAGCTTTGCAGTTGTTCGATAAAAGAGGTGTGCATGAAAATAACCTATCCCAAATAAGTGCCGAAATCATCGCACTTATTTGGAGAGAGGTACAGAGCAGGATAAATCAGAGGCGTGCGTGTTGCTCTAGGTAATCTTGAGCAAGTTCTCTGCCCATGTATTTACCTAAGGTCTTCAATGGAACCTTCTTAAGGTTCACCACAATCAAGCCATCCAAGGCATCATTAAACGATGGGTCGACATTAAAACACACCAGTTTACCGTTCATCCCTAGATATTGGCGCAGCAGTACCGGCAGGCCTTTACCTTGCTCCATGCGTGCTAACACTTTAGAGAGCAGAGGCACACTCGCCAGTGAAGAGAGCAGGTGATTTTGCCAGAACACATGACTGCTGGTATTGAGTGGTGACGAAGGTGAAACCAAATTCGCCTTTTCCTCATCATAATGGTGGATTGATAACGTGGTCGCGATCAACAGACGTGCATTGTGGCTGTAATCATTGCTGATACTGACTGGGCCGAACAGATGGGTATATTGAGGGTGACGAGACACAAAGGTCGCAATGCCTTTCCACAATAGTAACAGTGAGTTCAGGCTCTTTTGGTAAGGTTTACTTACTACCGATCGCCCAAGCTCAATGCTGTTTTCTAGAGTATCAATGAATTCTTGGTTGTAGTTAAACAGGCTACGAGAGTAGAGCTGATCAAGCCCGTGCTCAGCGATGAGTTTGTCGACCATACCGAGTCGATACGCGCCAACCAGTTCTGCCTTGGTTTTATTCCACACAAACAGTTGATGGTAGTAAAGGTCATACTCATCTAAATCACAGGCCAGCCCGCTGCCTTCTCCGACTTCTCTAAAGCTTTCTTCTCTTACTCGACCAATCTCGCGCATTAAGTTAGGAATGGATTGGCTTGGTGTGCAGTAGACCTCAAAGTTCCCTTGCTCAAGTAACTTCATATCTTCCGGAAGAGAATCGACCTCTATTGCCAACACTTCTGGCGGAATAGGCGCAATCACTTGGGTATCAAAAGAAGGTGCGTGGATGGGCGTGCTCGGGCTGTCTTGTTGACTCATTAGATAGGTATTAAGTCGTAGGTAGTTGACGATATCCACCTCTTTTTCAAACGATTTTATCTCTGAATATGGAATCGATGAGCCAATCGAGATAGAGATAGTTGTCGCTTGTTTATTAAGAAGTTCACGCCCGAGTAGAGCGGTTCTCAACAGTGGATGAACACTACCCGCTTGATAGAAAAGCTCACTGTTCTTGCCATTGATAAAGATAGGTACCGTGGTGGCTTGGTGACGTTTGACGAATTTCGCTACCGACTTGCTCCACTCTATGTCTGTCAGTGTTTTTGCCCCTTTACGGTAGCTTGATACTTCACCTGCTGGGAATACAATCAATAGTCCACCATCAGCCAAATGACGATTGGCATCTCGAATCGCTTTGGCATTGGTGCGTTTCGATTCTTTACTGTTAAAGACATCGACACCGATGAAAAGATCATCCAGTTCAGGCAGGCGCTTAAGTAACTCATTGGCCAGCACCTTCACATCCTTTCTTACTGATCCTACGAGATCGGCAAGGATCACGCCTTCGATGGCGCCAAGCGGGTGGTTCGCCACAATCACGACAGGCCCTTCTTCCGGGATGTTTTCCGTGCTTCCCGATGCAACCGAGTAGTCGATATTGAGCGCCGACAGAGTGTAATTCATGAATTCGAAGCTAGATAACTCGTTTTTACGATCTTGGTAGAGTCGGTCTAGCTTAGATAGCCCAGTTGCCCATTCGACAACAGACTCACCTAAACCAAAAGGCGTGTAACGTGGTAAACGAAAAGGACTATCAATCATAATGAAATTACCTTACTTAATCAGTTGCGGCCAAACTTTATCGGCTTGTTGAATATGCTGTGCTTGGTCTTGTTCCCAGCGCTGCTTAATCTCTTGGTCGTAGTTGAGGTAAAGCTTGTTATCAACAATCGTCCATTGATGTGGGTCACTCGGTGCAAAGTCGCTCTTCGCTGATACTGCCCAAGCGCAATAGCCACCATATTGAGGGGCATATTTTTCAGGATTATTAACAAATAAAGTCAGATTCTTTTCAGAAGAGAAATACCAATCCGCCCCTTTGTACTCAGTGCTGAATTTTTTACTGCCTTCAATGGGCTTACCGGAAGTGAAATATGCGACGGTATCGTAGCCATCGAGCGCCTTACTGCTAAAGAAACCAGTGTAGATTTCATCGGCGGCAAATACGTACGGGCTAACAAGTAGCAGAACCATGGTGAATAGTTTTCTCATGATGGACTCCATCTATAGATTGATTGCGGGTGATAAATCAAAGGTAAAGCGCTGCTGATTTATCTGACATGGTTTAATGGGTTCGCATGGTGAGCCGGGTGCATAAAACATAGAGGCTTGACCATGCAGGTTACGTAAGTGTGTAAAGCTCACGGTATGTGCGTCTTCGCGATGCATACAGGTCGCTAAATGAGGTTGCTCATTGTGATGGTGAGAGTGGAACATCAGTAAGTTCTGTTGATTCTTACCTGCCGCCATGAGCTGATCATATTTTGCTTGTCGGTAGGCTTGCACTCGCTCTAAATCAACACCGGATGAGAAGAGTGGAGAATCAGTGTCGACTATTTTCTGTTGAATACCATCCCACATGTAGGCGATAACCAGACCATTGTGTTGGGTTAGATTGGGCGCGAAAGCTAGCAAGGTAAATGGGGCAAAAGAGTGTAGGTCTAGCTTGTGAAACGCTTCAGATAGCTGACTGATATTACGACTCGATGATAGGTTTTTAAGTAGCAAACCGCGGCTTACTAAAGGACCAACGGGCACTGTGCCTTGATAGTTATTGAGTAGGCATAGCGAAAGCCCGAACTCATTAATACTTATCCAGCTACCGCCGCCAGTTGGGTCGAGTGGCATAATGATATCGACACCGTTGACTCGATATTGTCTGGGTGGCATTGCCAGTGCTCGCGTCTTTTGTTCATCACGATTAAAAAAGACCTGATAACCATTCTCTTCAAGCAGCCAAGATACTGAACACATGATTATTGCTCCCTCAGATAGCTGTTGGTGGTTGGGGCATAACCAAAGGTGTTGCAGGTCTCGACGTCTAGGAAGGTGGTGATCACCTTGATCATCGCGTAATGATGATTGGCATGCAGTGCGGCAAAGGTGACCTCTCTTTCGAGCGTTGAAGGCAGGCTTGCGAACACTTGAGCATCCATCGAAACCTCGGTTTGGATCATGATAGGCGCTTCGAGATCTCGACGGTCTAATCGTTCAAGCCAGTTGATCACATAGTGGATCTCTTTGACTGCAATAGAGCGGTCGTATTCGACAGGATGACCACGACGACGAGTGTTGTAATCAACGGCCTCATCCTCTTTTAAAATCAAGGCGTGAAAAAGATCCAGTGTGTGACGAGTATGTTCACCGATAGAGCTTGTAACGTGTGGCTTTGCTCGTGTCAGGTAATCGCTGTCAGAAATCGCTAACAAAAACTCTAGACCCTGATTCAATATCTCTACCGCTCCCTTGATACTAGGAGAGAAAGAAGTAAGGGCGCTCGGTTGGGCTATGGGGTTCATTCATGATCCTCGTGCAAAGTTAGTCGGTAGTCGGATATTGTTGAACAAGACGTCGCTCTTCTTGCCACGCCGCAAATAAGCTCTTGAAAGAAGGGGATTGGTGGCCTCGTTGTTTTTGCTGAGCGCCAATATCAAAAAGAATGCGATATTGCAGGAGTAGCGTAGAAAATATCTCTCGTAATGGGGTGTTGCGATCCCAGATATGTCCAGCCTCACTGCTTGCGCCATTGACCTCAAGAATCGTGAAATCCTCACCGTTCATTAGGCTGTACATGTCTTTAAACTTGACGTCGAGTCGACCAAAGTGAAAGCCATCGAAGTCGTCGAATATCTCGTCTAAGCGTTCTGTTAGAGCCTGAGTGATGTATTGATTACCGTCTCGGAAGATACAGCCACGGCTATGGCTGCCTGCAAACGCGAGTTGGAACTCTTCACCCTCTGCGAGCACTTGATCCAATTTATCTTCATGCCTTGGTAGATACAGGTGGCTGAGTTGCCCAGCGCGCGGGCTGTTTTCAATTAACTGCTTGAGTGTCGACTTGCCATCACCCATCACCATTGGCGCATATTTGAGTGTGATCGAGATGATCTCACCTTGCTTTTTATTTGGGTAACGAACGTAGAAAACACCCGCTTCGGCTTGATAAGGCGCCTTTTTCTGCAATAGAAAGCGAGCATTATTTGGGAAAGATTCAACATATTGCTCAAGTTGATCTTGGTTGTTGATCAGCTTAACGCCAACACCTCGACAGCCAAGATCCGGCTTTGCCACGATAGGGAAATCAAGATCCGTTTGTATGAGTGCGCTGCGTGCGTCTTCGGCTTGTTTTTTACTGCCGAGATCCGTTTTGGTTAGGGTTATAAACGGTGAGATCCAACGCTGACTTGAAGATCCGGCAAGGCTCAATATCTCATGTTTTGATTCGCCTACCATGCCGCTTAACTTAATGCTTGGATTGGCGATGAGCGGCAGCGCCCAGTCAAAGTGCCGTAACCCTTGCATCAGGCTTTGAATGACCACTGGCGTGTAGAAGAACCAAGTCGGAAGAAACTCATAAGGAGAGACACTTCGCACGGTATCTTTTTCAAGCAGAGGCATACCTGCATTAATTTGATGTGCGGGAATGATGCGAATATCTTGCGGTGAACTCATGATAGCCCTCTAGAGTAGGTTTTATTCATTAATCGATTGCCGATAAACAGCAAAACGATGGCACACGGGATGATGATCCATTGATATTCAGAGGCTTGCAGCCAGGCTGATGTCCCTAAATAGTAGATGGCAGAGAAGACAATGCCAGTCCAGAGCGCAGTTGCGCCGATGACGGCAAATAAGAAAGTAGGCAGTGGGATGGCGAAAAAGCCACTTAAGGTAAACCCGACGGTGCGAAGCCCTGGAATAAAGCGGATAACAAAAAGGCTGCTGAATGCGTTCTGACGTAATTTGGTACGAAGCGAACGAAAGTACTTATTCGTGAGGGCTTTATATCGAACACCTCGGAAATAACGTCCTGACTTCCCTAAGTAATAAAGACCGAGATCACCCGTGGCAATACCGATGAAAATAGCAAGCAGCGCATATTGAGGAAGTATTAGACCTTGAGTCGCGATACCTGCCGCCGTAACAATCGCAAGATCTTCAAGCAGGTAAGAAAGCGCGATGATGCCAAGCATCAGCCATAGCAGCGACTCCTCTCCTGAATGTAACCATGCTTGAATGCTCTCGACGGTGCTCATCAAATGTCCTTATCTATCCTATAGATGAATGGCTTAACCACCATTCATTGAGTGTAGTAAATTAAATAGACAGGAGGAGCTCAGAAAAACTTACAGCGAATTGCTGATTTTTTACGTTGATTTGATTCAATAGATGATTTGAGGTGTGCGATTTAGATGAAGAATGAGCAGGTGTTTAAGGTTCGAAAGTTAAGGCTTTAGACTGTGAATTTAGATAAGAAAAGAAAAAGGCTGAGTTGTTAAACTCAGCCTTTTAAAAGGTTACCTATTGATTACTAGAGTAATCTATTTAGTTAGGTCAATTTGGTAAACGCCGAAACCAACATCGTCAGTCGCTACACGTTTCATCGGGTATTGACCCTTCTCTTTAATGAACTCTGCTGCTTTGTCGCTTGGAGATGTTTCAAAGCGGATATCTAGCTTGTTATCCGTTTTGATTGGCGCAAATGACCAATTGTTATCCGCGCTTGGGCTCACTTGACCTTGCTCTTTGCTTACGCGAGAGATGTAGTTTGCAAGAACAGTACGGTTCTCATCTGGTGCATCAAATGCGATGAAGTCTTCACCTGTGCCTGGGAACTTAGCGCTGTATGCACGGTAGTTGTTGGTGGCGATCAGGAAGTCTTGCTTCATGTCGATTGGCTTACCTTGGTAAGTTAGGCCAACAATACGCTGTGAGTCAGGGTTAACCACTTTACAGTTTGCGTCGTATTTCGCAGGTTGAGTTACGTCGATTTGGTAATCAACACCATCGATAACATCGAAGTTGTAAGTGCGGAAATTATCCCACTCGATCAACTGTTGTGGTGCTGTTGAGTTAACATCCACTTGGTTGAACTGACCAGCAGAACACTCGAGCCACTCTTTTACTTCGTGACCTGTTACCTTCATCGCAACTAGCGTGTTCGGGTAAAGGTACAAGTCAGCTGCGTTACGGAATGTCAGTTGACCAGATTCAACCTCAGTGAAGTTCGCTGGGTCATTCTTACGGCCACCGGCCTTGAATGGTGCAGCTGCTGAAAGTACTGGCGTACCATCTAGGTCAGGGTCACCTTGGATGAACTGTTCAACGTAATCTTTCTGTGCAAGGTTAACGATTTGAACTGTTGGGTCGTCTTGTACTAGAGACAAGAAGCTGTACATCACATCGTCTGCTTTACCAATCGGTTGGTTAACAAACTCACGAGTACCAGCGTGGTCTTTTTCTAGTGCTGTTACGATGCCTTCATCAGCTGCAGCAAGAGATTTCTTCTCGATTTTGTCGTAGATAGGGCGCGCTTCTGATTGGCCTTTAACAACTTCCCACTTACCGTCTTTTTGTGCAAGTGTTAGATCCATAACACCAACGTGGCTACCCCAACGACCAGGCATTACTGCCGCAACGCCGTTCATTGTGCCAGTTTCGTTGTCGATGCCTTGAATGTCATCAAAACCTTTACCTGGGAAAACTGCGTGAGAGTGGCCGAATGCGATCGCATCGATGCCGTCTACTTCAGATAGGTAGAACGTTGAGTTCTCTTCGCCATTTTTGTATGGGTCAGTTGATACGCCTGAGTGAGGGATAGCAACGATAACCTCTGCACCTTCCGCTTTCATTTGAGGCACTAACTCGTTAGCCGTCTCAATGATATCGCGAGCGATCACTTTGCCTTCTAGATTCTTCTTATCCCACGTCATGATTTGTGGTGGAACAAAGCCGATGTAACCCACTTTTACTTCGTGCTCTACGCCAGCAGTATCTTCGAACGTGTGCGTCTTGATGATATAAGGCGTGAAGTAGTGTTCTTTGGTTTCTGCGTCGTAAACGTTAGCACTGATGTACGGGAAATCAGCGTCGTTGATAGACTCTTCTAGGAACTCAAGACCGTAGTTGAATTCGTGGTTACCTAGGTTTGCAGCGTCGTAGCTTAGTTGGTTCATTGCTTTATATGCAGGGTGAACTTCGCCAGCTTCGATGCCTTTGTCTGCCATGTAGTCACCCATTGGGCTACCTTGTAGCAAGTCACCGTTATCAACTAAAACGCTGTTGGTTACTTCGCTTTGAGCTTCTTTTACTAAAGTTGCAGTACGTGCTAAGCCGATTTTTTTCGATGGCTTGTCTTTGTAGTAGTCGTAATCCATTAGGTTGGTATGGATATCCGTCGTTTCTACGACACGTAATTTAATCACTTCATCGGTATCTGGTGTTGTTGTGCAGCCTGCTAAAGTCAAACCAAGACCCGCAAGTACAGCCAATGACAAAGGTTTCATTGCAACTTTCATTTTGTAGCTCCAAAGTGGATAGTAGAAAATTCGTTGCGTAATGTAACAAAACCGAATGAAACAATGATTACAACGAATGTTAATTCGTGACTTAGATCGATTACTTTATGGTGTTCTGCAAGACGCCTCCCAAAGCTGCTCAATCGATGCGCAACTGATATCGATAATATTAGTCCATTCATTTCACCTGCTTATCGGTAAATTCAATCCCTTATCAGCTTTTCGAATAAAAAATGAAATTTTAGAATTTCCAGTAATATGAGAGGCTCGTCATAATGCCTATATCAAGGACGTATCAGGCAGATGAATAGCAAGGATAGCTCAAAACGAAGCTTCTGTTTTCTTCTAGTGCCAATACTCCCATTCACAACAGTGGATGAGTTAAATCCCTTGCTTGGCAAGACCAAGTAATGAATTGCTCGTAACGCGAGCCTTAAAGGAAGCACTGAAATGGACCAAGAACGTTTAACCCACCTAAAACAGCTCGAAGCGGAAAGTATTCATATTATCCGTGAAGTAGCGGCTGAGTTTGATAACCCAGTGATGATGTACTCCATCGGAAAAGATTCTTCTGTGATGCTTCATTTAGCTCGCAAAGCGTTTTATCCAGGCAAGATTCCATTCCCGCTATTGCATGTAGATACGGATTGGAAATTCCGCGAGATGATTGAGTTTCGTGATCGTACGGCTAAAAAGTACGGCTTCGACCTTTTAGTACATAAGAACCCAGAAGGTATTGAGATGGGTTGTAGCCCATTTGTACATGGTTCTTCGAAGCACACTGACATCATGAAAACACAGGGCCTTAAGCAGGCGTTAAACAAGTATGGGTTCGATGCGGCTTTTGGTGGTGCGCGTCGTGATGAAGAAAAATCTCGTGCGAAAGAACGTGTTTACTCTTTCCGCGATAAGAACCATACGTGGGATCCAAAAAACCAGCGTCCAGAGCTTTGGCACACCTACAACGGTCAGGTGAATAAGGGCGAAAGCATTCGTGTCTTTCCACTATCTAACTGGACTGAGCTTGATATCTGGCAATACATCTACCTAGAGAGCATCGATATTGTTCCACTTTACCTTTCAGACAAACGCCCTGTAGTTGAGCGTGATGGCATGCTGATCATGGTTGATGATGACCGTATGGAGTTGCAAGAAGGTGAAGTGATTGAAGAGAAAAGCGTTCGTTTTCGTACTTTAGGCTGTTACCCATTAACCGGAGCGGTTGAATCTGAGGCGAATACGCTAACAGGCATTATTGAAGAGATGCTGGTGGCGACGTCTAGTGAGCGTCAAGGTCGAGCGATTGACCATGATCAGTCGGGCTCTATGGAGCTGAAAAAGCGCCAAGGTTATTTCTAAGAATCTAAGGAAAGAAAAATGAATAGTGCAGTAGAAGCCGAATTGGCTGAACTAGGGATTGAAGGTTATCTAAGTCAGCATCAGCATAAATCTATGCTTAGATTTTTAACTTGTGGCTCGGTAGATGACGGTAAAAGTACGTTAATCGGTCGCTTGCTCCATGATACAAAACAGATTTATGAAGATCAGCTAGCAGCGGTTCACTCTGATAGCCAACGAGTGGGTACCACAGGTGAGAAGCCTGATTTAGCACTGCTTGTTGATGGTCTGCAGGCTGAGCGTGAGCAAGGGATTACGATCGATGTGGCTTATCGTTACTTCTCGACTCAAAAGCGTAAATTCATTATTGCTGATACCCCTGGGCATGAGCAGTACACGCGCAACATGGCTACAGGCGCTTCAACGTGTGATCTGGCGGTGATCTTGATTGATGCTCGTAAGGGCGTACTGGATCAAACGCGTCGTCACTCGTTTATTTCTAACTTGCTTGGTTTGAAGCATTTCATCGTTGCAGTCAACAAGATGGATCTCGTGGAATATTCACAAGATCGTTTTGAAGAGATTCGCGATGAATACCTAGAGTTTGCTGAAAACCTAGAAGGCGAAACTAACATTCAGATCCTGCCAGTTTCGGCGCTTGAAGGCATCAACGTTGCTGCACCAAGTAAAGAGCTAGCATGGTTCGAAGGTCCATCTCTACTGGAAGTGTTAGAGAACGTCGATATTGATCAAAAGCGTTCTGCGGGAGAATTCCGTTTCCCTGTGCAGTATGTGAATCGTCCGAACTTAGATTTCCGTGGCTTTGCAGGCACAGTGGCCTCTGGCCGTGTAAGTGTTGGTGACGAAATCAAAGCACTGCCGTCAGGCAAAACGTCTAAGGTTGCACGTATCGTGACCTTTGATGGTGATTTGGAATCTGCACAAGCGGGCTTGGCGGTAACGCTGACCCTTGAAGATGAGATCGACATCAGCCGTGGTGATTTGATTGTGTTGGAAAACGCTCAGATTGAATCTACTAACCACGTATTGGCTGACATCGTGTGGATGACAGAGCAACCACTACAACCGGGCAAAGCTTATGACATCAAGATCGCAGGCAAGAAAACCGTCGGTCAGGTTGAAACCGTTCGTCACCAATACGACATCAACAACCTGTCGACTCACGCTGTCGATGAGTTGCCATTGAATGGTATTGGTTTGTGTGAATGGTCATTGAACGAGACTGTCGCGCTGGATAAATACCGTGAAAGTGCCGATACCGGTGGCTTCATCGTTATCGACCGACTAACCAACGTGACGGTTGGCGCGGGTTTGATTCGAGACCGTTTGGACTCTGTTGAACAGCAAGTCGGTAACTTCTCTGCATTTGAACTTGAGTTCAACGCATTGGTTCGCAAACATTTCCCTCATTGGGATGCCAAAGATCTAAGCCAACTACTGAAGTCATAAACGACCAAGTAACAGCTTATTGAATCAGGCGGAAACCGATCGTTTCCGCCATAAAGGACGGGTATATGTGGCAACAAGGATTTGTATTAGCGATTTTGCTCGGCATTATTACTTGCCTGCTCGTTACCCGTATTAAGCCAAGCTTTATCTTTGCTGGCGCGGCGTTTATTGCTTTTATGGCTGGCATGATCGACTTGTCGAGCTTGGCTAATAACTTCACTAACTCCTCGTTACTGACTTTAATTCTTCTGATCCTCGCATCAAGTGCGTTGGAGAAAACTCGCTTAATCAGCTGGGTTAGCCGCAATATCTCTGAAGGTAGGCTAGGTACCGTGGTTGCGAAGTTGGGTATTTCTACAGCGTTACTTTCTTCTTTTACTAATAACACCGCGGTGGTTGTTTCTTTGATCGGGGCGATCAAACGTAATCAACAGCACGCGCCGTCTAAGTTACTTATCCCTTTGTCATACGCTGCCATCTTAGGTGGCACCCTGACATTGATCGGCACCTCTACCAATTTGATCATCAATAGTTTTGTTGAAGATGCAGGTTTACCGAGCTTAAACTTTTTCACACCTACCTTGATCGGTTTAGCGGTTTTGGTCGGTGGGGTATTGATCCTTATTCCTCTTAGCTATTTTCTACCCAGCTACGATGATGGTTCTCAAGATGATCTGCCTTACTTTCTCGAGGCGCGAGTTGAGCCAGGTTCTCCATTAGTTGGCCGTAGCGTCAGTGAAAATAATCTTAGAGCTCTTAGAAAACTGTTCTTAGCCGAAGTGATTCGAGACGGTAAAACCACCGCGTCGATTGACCCTGATTTTATTCTTCAAGCTCGTGACCGATTGCTGTTTTGTGGTGATGTTGAGAGCGTGGCGACACTGCAAGAAATTCAAGGACTGACTCTGTTTGGTCAGCATCATTTGAATGGCCAGAGCTTTGTTGAAGTGGTGGTGAGTTCATCAGCAAGTTTTTGTAACAAAACCCTGAAAACTAGCCAGTTTAGAGATCGTTTCGATGCGGTTGTGGTTGCTATTCGTCGTGGCCATGAACGCCTAGAAGGTGGGCTAGGGAATATCACATTGACCGCTGGTGATACCTTGATTTTGGTTCCAGGTAAACGCTTTGAAGAACAGCGCCAACAACACAACAAAGAGTTTGTGTTGATGAATGACTTAGATTCGAGTGCCAAGCTTGATGCCGACAAATCGACGTTCGTGTTGCTCGGCTTTGCTAGCGTGATTGGTTTAGCCCTTATCGATGCAGTACCTATTATCAAAGGCTTAGCTGGTTTTCTACTGTTGCTGGTGGCATTTGGCGTGGTGCAACTGGGTGAGCTCCGCCGCCGTTTCCCAGTTGATATTGTGGTGATCGTGGGCTCTGCACTTTCTATTGCTCAACTGATGATTTCATCGGGTTTATCTGAGCGGATGGGGCTGATGTTTATGGAGGCGTTTAATGGCTGGGGCGTATTCGGTGCGTTAGTTGCTACCTACTTTATGACTTTGGTTTTGACAGAGCTGGTGACCAATAATGCGGCTGCAGCACTCTCATTTCCGATTGGCTACAGTATGGCAGTAGGTTATGGCGTTGACCCTATGCCGTTCATCATGGCGGTACTGTTTGGTGCCAGTGCCAGTTTTATCTCTCCATACGGCTACCAAACCAACTTACTTGTTTATAGCGTAGGTAATTACCATTTAACGGATTATCTGCGCATCGGCATTCCAATCTCGATTGTATATTCGGGCTTGGTGCTGACCCTAATTCCTTATTTTTTCCCATTTTAATGCTGTTTATTTAAAGGACTAATTATGACCGCAGTACTCAAATCCAAAGATGAGAATGTTGTGTGGCATCAACACTCGATTGATAAAACATTTCGCGCGGATCTGAAATCACAAAAGCCAGCCGTGCTCTGGTTCACGGGGTTGTCTGGTTCTGGTAAATCGACAGTCGCTGGAGCATTAGAAAATCGCTTGGCACAGCTTGGTTACCATACTTATTTATTGGATGGCGACAATGTGCGTCATGGATTATGTAGTGACCTTGGCTTCTCTGAGCAAGATCGTCGAGAGAACATCCGTCGTATTGGTGAGCTTGCTAAATTGATGGCAGATGCAGGCTTGATCGTGTTGTCAGCCTTTATTTCTCCGCATCAAGCTGAAAGGCAACTCGTGAGAGATTTATTGCCGGAAGGTGAGTTTCTTGAGGTGTTCGTCAATACGCCATTAGAGGTTTGCGAACAGCGTGATCCTAAAGGTCTGTATAAGAAAGCACGTGCCGGAGAAATCCCGAACTTCACAGGTATTAGTTCAGTGTACGAAGCGCCTCTGAACCCTGAGATTGATCTACCTGCAGGTGAGAAGACACTCGATGAATTGGTCGAACTGTGTATTGATGCGTTGGAGAAGCGAAATATCTTAGCCAACTGAGATCGTTGGTATGACTAAGGCTACTCAGCTGTTTATCTGTTTATTCACGACCGATAAATAGTGCAGCCTTAGTTTACCGAGACAAGAAACCTATCCTCTAGATTCTCTTTATTCCTCTCTATACTTCACTTTTTACACCGTCAATTTTAGCTCCGTCGAGTGTCTAGACGGTGTAATTTACGCTGCTTTTCACTTCTGTCTGTACTGTGAATTTCTGGCTCAATAGTGCAATCAGTTGATCGTAATACTGCGTGTTTGGCTTGTTACCGAGCAAGGTACAAAGCTCATTGCCTGTAGGGCTGAATCGGTAGTAAACCAGCTTCACGCCTTTTGATAATGGTGCCAGTGACATGCTCTTGCCTTGATAGGTTAGGTGCAGGGCTGGATCGAAATCAATCTCTCCGGATTCTAATTCTGTGCCCAGAATAATCCCGAGCTCTATCAAGTGGAGCAAGCTGGAGTAGGGCAGGTTGTGCCCACCAAGGTTGATGGTGTTGGTGGTGTCCCTTTTGCCAAAGTTGAATAGCCCAGCATGAGATTTAAAGCCGAGTAAGAGCTTTCTGCTGTTATCGCTACCAAAGCTACAACCCAGTGATGCTGCCCTTTGTAGGGTTAACGCTTCTTTTGGTGTCATGTCTTTTAAGATTTGCAGTGCCTTCATCGACGTCGAGCCTGGGTTGGTGACTTCTCGTTTCAGTACTTGAGCCCATAGCCTCTGCATCGATGTATTGTGGATCTCTTGTGCCATGTCGAAGAAACGGTATAACCAGTCCTGATCCGGGTCTCCAGCCGCTTCATCCTTACATGAAGAGTGCGCCAACTTTAGAATCTGTTCTAGGTTCTTTTGGCGAAGCTCTCTACGTTTTTTCTCTCGCAATAGTGCCCGTTCGATAAGCGTACTCTCAGCTTTATCCTTTGGCTTGGCACTATGACTAATTAAGGAATCGAGGCCGAAGCTTTGTGCGATGTGCAGCATTCTGCTGGCACTGTCGGCAATATGAGGCTTTTTCTCATGCTTATGCTGTGTGTCGCTAGCATGCTCAATGATCACTGGCTGTTTGGTTTTTGACATAAGAGTACCGTTAGGAGACGACTCAAAACCAATCGTAGTAAATAATTGCTCAGCCTAGCTTGTTAAAACGCTTGATAACTGAGCTACAATTTTTGATTGTAGAATAACTACTTATCAAAAAGCTCCGCCTTGTTCTCAAGGCTTTTTCCTACGCTATTTCTGAACACTTACTTATTGTGATTGGTATAACTGTCTAAAATGTAACTCTTTATCTTATTGGTGGCTAGATTTTGCGAGCATAGTTGAAGGTTTCAACAAAATTTTACTTTTGTTAATGATAATAAAATGTTAAATTTGTTGTAATTCTCAAGGAGGAGTTATGAATCAAGCCAATGATAACAAGCTGAAGAAACAGCTTAGTATAGGGTTATTACTCGCGACTTATGTCGCTGTTCTAGCTTACTTATCTAATTACATCGCGTAATTCAGAAGAAAATTATCGTTATTAAACTGTTATTGAATGATCACACTCGTTCAGTGACGGCAGCTCATCCTTGAGCCACCCTTCTAATGACTACATGTCGTCATATTCTTCAATCGCAGTACCTTCAATAAGATAACCGGTTTGCGCTAAGTCATGGCTGATTGACTCAGTTTTCAGCGTTCCGACCAAATAGATCACATCCCATAACTGCTGTATTGGTGCACCTTTCGGGAACTTCACGTAGATGATTTGGTTCGGTGGCGGCGGTGGCACGTGGATACATGCGCCAAAGTACGGTACCAGCAGAAACTCAGTGATCATATTCTCATCACCTTCCAATGGAATCACAAAGCCAGGAATCTTCACTGTGCTGCCATTCAATTCTGGGCGAACAGCACCAAGTGTCGATTGTTGAGGTTTGTCCATACTATTGTGGTCAACCATCGGCATACCAAATGAATCTAGCTGAGCGCGCTCTGATTCCGGAATCAAATCAATCCATTCAAGTGTTAATACCGATTCGTCATTCTGAGTGGTTTCAGCGTGAGCTGTACTGATAAATGGGAACAGAAGTAGCCCGAGTATCAGTAGGAATTTGCGTTGCATCGTAGGTTCCTATTTTAGATTCGAATCGTCATGCCATCAGACAATGACTGGCGGTAAGCCCTGAAAGCGGGAATAAAGCCGATAATGATTCCGGCAACTTGTACCAGCATAAGCAGTTTCCACTCATGCGGTGTGATTGCGGATATCGATATGTTGATACCATAACTTTGTTGCACAATAGGAGCAACCACTGCGATCAGCGCAAACAGCACTGCAACACCTAATGTAATGCCAAGGAAGGTTAGCGCACTGGCTTCACTGATCAGTAAACCAAACACATGACGAGGTCTTGCGCCCATCGCACGTAGGATAGCCATCTCTCGACGCCTTTCTTGCAAGCTAGTGAGTAGGCTACTGAGCATGCCCAATAAACCGGCGACAACAACAAACCCTGAAACAATCAGTAATGCTTGTTCTGCTACAGCCATCATTCCCCACAATTCGTGAAGCGCAATGCCCGGCATAATGGCGCTTAAAGGTTCTTGGCGGTAGTTATTGATTTCTCGTTGCAGTGCGAAGGTTTGGATCTTCGATTTAAGGCCAACCATCATCGCGGTAATCTGCTTCGGTTGGAAGTCACGTTGCTTTAGCGCTTCAGCATTCGGTGTGTGCCCGAGGTTGGCACCTGATTCCCAGCCAACATGAATTGCTTCGATTGCCTCTAGCGATACGTGTACGGTTTTGTCTACTGGTGTTCCTGTTGGCGCGAGTATTCCCACAATCTTGAAGGGCAGATTATCGTGACGGCTAAACGCAACATCACTGATACCGTGCGCAAGAATGATTTGATCACCTATTTTGTAATCTAGCTTCTTCGCGACGTCGGCACCAATCACTACGTCAAATAGCTGATTAAACTCTTTGCCTTGCTGAAAAGTAAGTGGTTGCTTACTTCCATAGCGATAATTCTCGAAGTAGCTATGGTTCGTGCCCATTACGCGGAAGCCTTTATGTGAATCACCCAATGAGATTGGGATCGCCCACTTTACAGCGTTGTGCTGGCTAAATTCTTCATAGCTTTTCCAGTCGATGTTGTTGGTCGCATTACCGATTCTAAATACGGAATAAAGCAGCAGGTTTACCTGACCAGAGCGGCCACCGACGATAAGGTCAGTACCTGAAATCGTATTGGCGAAGCTGCTCTTAGCTTCGGTTCTAACGCGTTCTACGCCGAGCAAGAGAATGACAGATACCGCCACCGTGAGAATGGTGAGAATAGCCGTGGCTTTACGGTTGAGTACGCTTTTTAAGGCTAAGTGAGTAATTACTTTCATACGACAACCTTAGCTTGGTTAACGGTTTTTAAATCTATGGTTCGAGTAAATAATTTTTCTAGTGTTGGATCATGGCTAACAAAGATAAGAGTAGAACCTGCCTGGTTGGCTTGTTCTAACAACAGTTCGATAAAAGCTTCTCGGTTGTCATGATCCAAAGCCGAGGTTGGCTCGTCGGCAATAATGATTTTGGGTTGGCCGATCAAAGCACGAGCGGCAGCAACACGTTGTTGTTGACCGATGCTTAACTCGGTAACGGGCTTGTCCATTAAAGCTTGAGGTAGTTTTAATCTGAGTAACAACTCTCGAGCCGTCTCTTGTAAGCTTGTCTGGCTTTCAGCGACTTGCTGTTTACGTATCTGTGAAAACTGGCAAGGAAGCGTCACGTTATCGATAACTGATAGATAAGGAAGCAGGTTAAATTGTTGGAAAATATAACCAATATGATCGGCTCTGAATTTATCTCTTTGACGAGGTGTAAGCTGAGTGAGGTCTTGATCAAGGATAGAGACTTCTCCTTGCTCAGCTTGGTTGATTCCGGTCAGTAGCCCTAACAAAGTTGATTTTCCACAACCACTTGGCCCTTTAATAAAAAGGTGCTCTTGGGCTTGGATGTGAAGAGAGGGGATCTCTAGCGTTGGTGGTAATTCAGGCTTCCAACGAAAGCTGATATTTTCGAGTTTGACCACAAGTGATGAACTGTCAGAAGACATGCTAGCTCCAATAATTAAAGCGGTGTATCTACTGGACAGTAATTTGAAACATAAATTCCCAGGAACACACCGATTTGAACAGCCAAGTAAGCGATGACTTACCTGGCTGTTTATTTTACGTTTAATCCGATCTAGGAGTGATTAGAATCGGAAACTAATACGCTCTGCGTTAAGCACTTCTTGTACTTGAGCTGTGTCTGTTAGTAGGTTCACCGTCATTTTTTCAGTGTTGCTGAACTTAGAGAACCACTGAGTGCTAACTGTGTCTAGCTTAGCAACATCTGAACATTCATAGTGGTACTCAACAGTGAACTCACCGTGGCCACCTTCTGAGTGATCGTGGCCTTCATGATCGTGGTGGTCGTGACCTTCGTGGTCATCATGATCGTGCTCAGCGTGCTCAGCGTGCTCAGCGTGCTCAGCGTGGTCATGGTCTTTGTGGTCATCATGATCGTGTTCAGCGTGGTCATGGTCTTTGTGGTCGTCATGATCGTGTTCAGCGTGATCATGGTCTTTGTGGTCGCCATGACCGTGTTCCGCATGGTCATGGCCTTCATGGTCGTCATGACCGCCTTCTAAGGTGTTTGCTACTGACTTGAACTTCAGAGTACAACTCGCATTGTTAAAACTAAACAGCTCTTCTGGCTTGTTTAATTGTGCGATAGCCTGTTCAAACACTTTCTTCTGTTCTGCAGTTTCTGGAGCATGTTCAAACCCAACCACATCAGCGCCGGGAGCTGTCACTTCAACAAGCAATTCTTGCCCATCTTGCGCGATGTTTACTTCAACTTGGCCATGTACGTGTGCATCATGAGAGCGGAATTCTTCGTTAGCTAGAACATTTGTAGAGACAGTCATGCCGATAACAACGGCTAAAAAAGTAGGTTTCATGTTTTTTCCTGAATAAAGGTTAATTAAAAAGTAGTGGTAATTAAGCGATATTTACAGGAGGTGAGCGTGCCAAATAAGCGAAATATAGCCGCTGTAGTGAAGTTACTGACTCTGTAATAGCGACAGTAAATTCCGAATGGAACTCTGGAATCTGTGGTAGTGAGTGCGCTGTGATGAACTGATTAAGCGAAAACAGCTCACAATGGTGTGAGGTGTGGTGCTCTGGTGCGATATCCACAATGTGTGTTGCGGCTAACACGCTTAACATGAGCATAAGCCCAAGCAAGAAGCCTGTTTTGCGTTTCACATTGTTGGGTGTGTTTTGCCACATCAGGATGATTAACCACAGAATTAAAAAAAGGATACTGTTATAATATAACAATATCCTTTGGTTAGGTCTCGAAAAAGACGCGAATATCTTATTAAAGGCTCGCTTTAATCAACTCAATGACTTGAGTGACTTCTGATTCGTTTAATGCACCTTCTTTTACAAACAAGATTTTACCTTGATTGTCTTGAACGATAATCGCTGAGCTTTCTTCTTTTAGAGCCCATGTTGACGCAACGGCGCCGTCTTCATCTAGGACCATAGAAGACCATGGAAATTCTTCTTTGCTGCTTTCGGCAGACGACTTAACAAAAGACCCAGTACCCCAAATCGCATCATCTTGGTTGATGATAGTGGTGGTTTGGTAGCTGTCTTCTGAGAATTTCGATGCGGTAATGGCTGCCATCAGTGGTGCGTTGAGCTCTTTAGAGCTGCTGCGGCCAGCGATAGCTTGAACGACGCGAACTTTACCTAGAAGATCATTGGTTGCCCAAGCTTGATATCCAGTATTTCCGTCGTTTAGAACAATCTCACCATAGTTACTCACATCGACGGCAGGCAGGGTAGCGCCTACTGATAGGTTGTGAGCATTGGCGAAGAGTGGAGAGGCTGCGGCTAGAAAAGCCAGTAGAGTTTTGTTTTTCATTATATTTTTGTTCCGCTTATTGGTTTGCACAGGAAGTATAATATGAAATTTGAAAAATGCCTCTTTAACTTTTTTATCGTACGACGTAGAAAGAAGTTGCAGGCTTGTTACCAAAAGGTATAATGCATCAATATCAAGATGAACAATAGATTATCTTGCTGTTTGCTAAAGGAATTAGCGATTAAATGTGCTTTGAACAGCGACGCTGTTCAGGTATGTGACTGTAGTACTCAAATGGAATTGAGGTTGTATTATGTTAAGAAAATTTTCTACTTACCGTCCACGTCAGGTGGCGCGTTTCGTTAAAGTCCTGTTCAAAGGCCAATTTGCTATTGAAGGTGTTGGAGAGTTTCGCTTCGACCAAGGCAAGGTGCTACTTCCTGAAGTTTCAGACAAACAAAAGCTCACTATTTTTAAAGAAGTTAACGGCACCATTGCAGCGTTGCCGGTGTAACTGAGCTTTATCGATTTGTCTTGCACCGAATAGATTAACAATGAAAAGGGCTTCCTGATGGAATAATGCCGATCAGTTAAAGCCAAAGCGATCGGTTGAAGGATCCTTCAGAGCTGTC